>NZ_BDLP01000082.1:0-14489 GCF_001950415.1 Roseomonas sp. TAS13 | reverse complement strand
GCGGCTCAGGCTTCGGGAGCTGTGACGTCGAACAGCTTGGCCGAGATCGCAGTGGACACCACAGTGATGGAGAAGGCCATCGCCCATCCGACCGACAGCCGCCTCTATGAGCGGGCCCGCCACTCGCTGGTGACGCTGGCGCACAAGGCCGGGATCGCCCTGCGCCAGAACTACAATCGCCTGGCGCCGCGCCTGGCCGGCCAGGTGGGGCGCTACGCCCACGCCCGGCAGTTCCGCCGCATGCGCAAGGCGTTGCGCACGCTCAAGGGCTACACCGGCCGCATCCTGCGCGATGTTGAACGCAAGCTCGGCGCCGTCCCTGACGGGCCACTGCGGGCGCGCATCGAGCAGCGCATCGCCCTCGTCACCCGCCTGCTGCTCCAGACACCGAAGTCGTCCCGCAAGCTCTACGCCCTGCACGAGCCCGAGGTGGACTGCATCGCCAAGGGCAAGGCGCGGGTGCGCTACGAGTTCGGCACGAAGGTCAGCATCGCCACCACCCTCGCCGGTGGCTTCGTCGTCGGCATGCGCAGCCAGCCCGGCAATCCCTACGACGGCCACACCCTCGCCGACGCCCTCCAGCAGGTCGAGACCCTCACCGGCCAGCGTCCCAGCCTCGCCGTGGTCGATCGCGGCTACCGCGGCCATGGCGTCACGGCAACCAGGGTGCTCGTCAGCGGCACCAGCCGCGGCCTCACGCCCCGCCTGCGCCGGCTGCTCCGCCGCCGCAGCGCCATCGAGCCCGAGATCGGCCACATGAAGACCGATGGCCGCCTCGCCCGCTGCGCCCTCAAGGGCACGCTCGGCGATGCTCTCTACGCCGTCCTCTGCGGCTGCGGCCACAACATCCGCAAGATCCTCGCCCACCTCAGGGCCCTTTTGGCCGCTCTCCTCGCCGCCCTCCGACAGGCAATCCTCACCCCGATCAGCCAAGCCAGCGTCCCGACAGGCCGCACCCTGCTCGCAGGGGCGACAGCCTGAAGACGTTGTTCAAGGCCGACTACATAGCGCGCTAGAACTTCTTCAAGTTTGTTATAATAGTCTTGGTCATCAAGCGGAATTTCGCCGCTTTCGAAGTCTTTCAAGTTGCCCGCATCATACTTGGCGTTTCCATCAGAATTCATCTTGAAGGTTAATTCGGGAATATGAGGGAGCGTTCCCGTGAACGCCGGATTACTACGAAACGAAAGTCCGACAGAAACTTTTGCTTTAAGTTCAGTGCCTTCCGAAGTCGCTGCAAAGAACCGAGCGTTGCATTTTTCTGCAAGTTTTGCCTGATTTTTTTGTGTAATATCGTCAATAGCATGGCGCCAAGCGTTAACTAAGTTATTCCACCACCTGGATATGTCAGTTTTATGCTTGCTGTTTGCGCTCTTAGCTTCTGCGATCTCACGAAACGCCCTATCAAACGGCGATTCCCCGTCAGTCACTTCAGACACCTTTCAAATTGAACCAAATCATCAAACGCGATGCTTAATGCGCCGTCAACTCTCGGTGCCACCAATCAACGATCACGATTTCGGGGCAACACTGCGGTTCCAGCCTCATCCCCCGCGAGGGCTGCCCCGAAATCCGCCATTTTCCTGCGCCAGTTTTGGCCTCTAGGCACCCGTCCGCTACCCCTATAGCCCAAACCCTCGAAAAGCCGCCTACGCCAAGCCTAGAGGCTCGGCCTAAGCCAACCCACCCAGGGGGCAACGCCCCCTGCTGCCGCCTCGATAAGCCCTTGCCTTGGCCTCGAACCGCCGCCATGATTGGGGTCGTGGGGTTGGAAATCGCGAAGCAGTAGCGACGCTAGTTCCAACTCTGATCCTGATCGCAGTAGCGATCCTGGCACGAAATCGTTTGTGACGATTTAGCCCGATCAATCCAAATCCATTGATCGGAAATTCATTATGGCCGTTACGCGCCTTTCGGACGTTGTCGTCCCGGAAACCTTCACTTCCTACACCGTTCAGAACACGATGGAGAAGACGGCGCTTCTTAGCTCCGGCGCCATCGTTCGTAACTCTGCCATTGACGCGCAGCTAAAGCGCGGTGGCGAGACTTTCAATGTTCCCGCTTGGAATGATCTTGGTAACGCGGAAGCGGATCGTTCGAACGATGATCCGGAAGTTTTCTCTACTCCGCAGAAGATCACGGCGTTTAAGCAGCGCGTTCGCAAGTCTTTCCTGCATCAGTCTTGGTCTTCGATGCAGTTTGCCGGTGAGCTTGCCGGAAGCGATCCGCTGGCCGCGCTACAGGGCCGGGTAACGGATTATTGGTCGCGGCAGTTGCAGCGGCGGGTTGTGGCGACGCTACAGGGCATCCTTGCGGATAACCTGAACAATGATGCGTCGGACATGATCGTTGATATCTCGGCCATGACCGCCGAGGCGGCGAACTTCAATGCTTCGGCGGTGATTGACGCGGCGGCGACGCTTGGTGATGCGATGGACAGCCTTTCGGCCATCTTCATGCATAGCCGTGTTTATACTCGCGCGCTCAAGAACGATAATATCGAGTTCGTGACCGTGCCGAGCATGGGCAAGCCCATTCCGACTTATCGCGGCATGGTCGTTATCGTTGATGACGGTCTTCCGAATGATGGGACCAAGTTCACCACGATCCTCGCCGGTAGTGGTGCGCTGAGTTACGGCATGACGGCGCCGAATGTTGCCAAGGGAACGGAAATCGAGAGTGTTCCGGCGGCAGGTAATGGCGGCGGCATGGAAGTTCTGCACTCGCGGAATAACTGCGCGGTGCATCCTAGCGGCTTCGATTGGATCGAAGGCACTCTTGCCGACGAAAGCCCGTCGATTGCCGATCTTCGCGACGGTTCGCATTGGAACCGGGTTGTTGAGCGCAAGGCGATCCCGCTTGCTTTCCTCTTGAGCAAGTGAAGCGAAAAACCTCTCCGGGGCGACAGCCCCGGAGACTGCCGCCTCGATAACCGAATAGGTGCCGACAATGGCCAAAGATCTAACTCATCCGCTGCGGAAGAATCCGCCGGAAGACGCGCTTGAACGCATTTCCGATATGGCTGCGAATGGTTGGAGCAAAGCGGGAATCGCGCGAAAGCTTGGCGTTTCAGTAACGACCTTTGATCGTTGGCTTGAAGAAGACGAAGAGCTTCAACGCGCCTTCGATATGGGCCGCGATGCCGAGCATAATACACTCTTCAATTCCCTCTTCAAAGCCGCGACCGAAAAGGGCAACGCGACTGCGGCAATGTTCTTGCTCAAGGCGCGGCATGGATACCGTGAAGGCGATCAAAGCGACATTGCGAACCGCGTTTCTATCACTTTCGCACTTCCCGGTGCCGAAAAGCTTGAAGCCGTGGTGAAGCAAGACAAGAAGAAGATTATTGACCATGAGCGGTGAAGCAATCGAGCTTAATAGCTTTCAGCAACGTGTCTTCGCTGTTCCGGAAGAAGTTGATCTTTTTCTTGGCGGCGGTCGCGGTGGCGGCAAGTCGTGGTGCATCGCGCTCCTGATCCTGCGGCATGTTGAGCAATACGGCAGCAAGTCGCGCATTCTCTACATTCGCAAGAGCTATAAGGGCCTTGCTGACTTCGAGAATACTTTGCGCGAAGTCTTCGGAATGGTTTACGGCACGGCAGCGCGGTATAATGCGGCGGAACATGTCTGGCGTATGCCGAACGGCGCTTATGTGGAGCTTGGACAGCTAGAAAGCGCGTCGGATTACACGAAGTATCAGGGCCGCAGTTTCAATCTTCTCGTTGTGGATGAAGCTGGACAGTTTGCCGATCCGTATTTGCTGGACATGCTGCGTTCGAACCTTCGCGGTCCGAAGGATATGCCGGTTCGGATGATCGTTGCGGCGAACCCGGCTGGCGTGGGGCATCAATGGCTCGCGAAGCGTTACGTCTTCAACGGCGCGGAACCTTGGGAAGTCTTCACCGAAGAGAAGAGCAAGCGCCTCTTCATGCACTGCCCTTCGACCTTCGCCGGGAACGTCTTCATCGACCGCGAGACGTATGCCGATCAGCTAACGTCTTCCTGCCCCGATGATCCGGAGCTTCTTCGCGCATGGACCGATGGCGATTGGGCCGTCTCTCGCGGTGCCATGTTCGCGACCGTGCTGGATGAGAAGCGCGTTGCGATCCCGAACTTCACCGCAAGCGATCTTGGCGCCGATTGGGATTCGGAGTTCTACCTAAGCCACGATTGGGGATCGGCAGCGCCAAGCGTGACGCTACTTCTCGCTACCTCGCCCGGTGCCTACATCCGCGATCAATGGTTTCCGCGTGATAGCGTTCTTGTGCTGGATGAAGTCGCGACGAACCGGCCCGGCAATTACAACGCGGGTCTTTGCCTGACCGTGCCGGAAGTTTCGGAGCGCATCCTTGCCATGTGCAAGCGGTGGCACGCGAAGCCCTTTGGCGTGGCGGATGATGCCTGCTTCGCACGAACCGGCCATTCTACGGGCAGCATCGCGAAAGAGTTTGAAACGGCTGGCGTTTACTTCGAACCGGCTATTAAGGGCGATCGTCTCTCCGGTCTTGAGACAATGCGGACCATGTTTCGTGATGCTGGCAAGCTGGATAAGCCCGGCCTCTATATTGCCCGGCGCTGCGAATACCTTTGGACAACGCTTCCCTATCTCACTCGCGATGAACGGAAACCGGAAGACATTGATAGCAGCCAGGCCGATCACGGTTATGACGCGCTCCGCTATGGCTTGAGGCGCTTCCAACTGGCGCGCTTCGTTGACATTCAAATGCCATTCTCTTCTTCGCGGTAATTGGAACTGAACCTATCGGGGGCAAAGCCCCCGATACTGCCGCCCTGATCTGGCCGCACATCCTTTAGTGGCGCCCAAATGGTCCAGGCTAAGGCGCCCGCCAGGGGCCTTGCGAGGCTTCCGGGCAGGGTGATGGCTCCTACGCGCCCAAGGCCAGCCAGCGCCGATCCTCTTGGGCAGGATTGGGGCCTTTGCCGAGGGCCAGGGGAAGCGCCAGGGCGGCAGCCTGCCCTTCGGGCAGGGGGGATCGAGGATCGGCCCTTAAAGCTCGCGGCAATCCCCTTTTAATCATCGCGATAATCAAACTCCAAATAATCGCGATGATTAAATCGGCTCTAATTCCAAATGCTGAACTAAATGAAAGAAAAAGTAATTACTTTTCGTGAGAAAATGAGGAATTAGCAAAAAAGGGGCTTGCGAAGAAAAAGCAAAGCCCGCAATTATGCCGTCACCGGGCCAATACAGCCCGCCCCGAAAAGCGAAAAGGATTTAACGTCATGGTTCCGACGAACGCCGATGCTTTGCTTGTTCGTAAGGATGCCGCCGCCGCGTTGACCGAAGCGGGATATCCGACTTCTTACAAGACACTTGAAAGCATGGTCACTCGCGGTGGAGGTCCGATCTATAGAAAGTTTGGCGGTCGCGTTCTTTACCGTTGGGCCGATTTGCTCGATTGGGCCGAAAAGCGAATGCATTTTCCCTGCAACAAGGCCGCATAAAAGAAAAGCCCGACACCGCTAGGGCATCGGGCTTGAGTTTTCATGCTAAAGAAAGAAAATCTAATGCTGGAATATATACGCAGCCATCCTAAGGCAAGCAAGCGTTTTATTTATTACAAGGACCAAAAGCCGCCCCCCGGATTAGTCGGCAAAATTCCTCGCGGTTGGCGCAAGACATACCGTGGCTATTACCTTGCGGGACAGAGAATCTCTACCGAATGGTACGACCCGGAAATCATTAGCGCGTATGAGAAGCGAGGTTCCGCATATTACCGGAGGTTTTCAGTTATTGGTTTCGGCGACAATATTGACGGCATTAGAAATACAGTGACCGGCAAAAACATTCGAAATTTTGTTGAGACGTTGGATCAACATTTTTTCGAATGTCTTACTTTTGAAGCCTGGATTTGGAAGTTATGCGCAGAAGCCGATAATTGGGATACGTGGTTTGACTGGATGACGGCCGAATGGGAGCGTGACTATGTCCGCAAGTGAAGTTCCGGCCTTTCTACAGACACCGGCTAATAAGTTCGATATCGCTATTGCTCAATCAACCCTCGACTTCTTCGAACCGAATGCGAAGTGGAATCTTCGCACATTCGATGACAACAAGTCGCGCAACAAAAAGAACCTCATTCGCACGAAGTCGAATGTTCGGCCTTCCGATTGTGAGCGCGAACTTGTCAGCCTCAATAATAGCGGCGCGGGCATCTTCTTTGTGGTGAACGAAGGCGGCCACAAGGACGAAGATATTACCCGTATTCGGTCGGTGTTCATTGATATAGATCAGGTTGTTGAAAATGAGCGGAAATTCTTCGAGTATTTTACTGATATCGAGAAGATCGGTGTTGTTCCCCACCTTATCGTTCGAAGCTCGCCGGGAAAATTCCACGTCTATTGGAAAGTCTCTGATCTTCCGGTTGCTGATTTCAGTGCGATGCAACAGCGTCTTGCCGCGTATTTTGAAAGCGATCCGAGCGTTACTAATCCAAGTCGTGTAATGAGGCTTCCGGGCTTCGCTTGGAATAAGAAAGAGCCGGGATTCTTTTCAGAAGTTGTGTTCAAGCGCGATGGCGATCCACCTTACTCGGCGGATCAGCTTCGCGCGGCTTTCCCGGAGCGGCAGCCCGTGGCTATCGCCACGGGGGCGAGTTCCCTGCCCGAAGGGCAGGCTGCCGCCCTGGCGCCGGGCAATGTCCTGCCGTTCCCCGCTCCTGCGGCCAGCCCTAGCGGCGGCGTGGCGATGGCGCCTAGCACCGGTCGCAGCGTGGCGATGGCGTTTGATGCGACCGAACATCCCCCGGTTGGCTCTGAGAAGCTGAAAGAAGTTGAAGACGCGCTAAAGTATATTCCTGCAAATAAAGGGTTTTCAAATATAACGCAGAACAATTCCCTTTGGCGGCAAGTTAGAATGGCCCTGAAAAGCCAGGGTGAAGCAGGATGGGAACTATTCAATGCTTGGTCGCAAACTGCGACCGATGGCTCTTATCGTGAGCAAGAGTGTCGAAGCGAATGGGAAAATGGCCTCGGAAAGAGCGATAGCCTAGGCCCAATCTTTGCCGAAGCGCAGAAGCGCGGCTGGATCAACCCGAATAGCAATGCCGCGAAGCCTGTTCAGCAAGTTCCGCAATCTCCATGGCAACTGCCGCAGCCTGCTAAGGCCAAACCCAAGCTTGGAATTACGATGATCAATTCTATTGAGCAAACGGAAGTGAAATGGCTAGTAGAAGGATTGATTCCGGCTGATGCGAATATCGGTATCGTTGGCGCGTCAAGTGTCGGCAAAACCTTTGTCGCACTAGCTCTTGGTCTGAGCGCAGCTACCGGGCGCGAGTTCATGGGCGGGGAAATGCATTGCGTCGCGCCGGTCATTTATCTTGCTGGCGAAGGTAAGCACGGCATCGCAAAGCGTTGCAGGGCTTGGGCCACATACTATGGCATTTCGCTTGAAAATGTTCCCTTCGCTGTTGCCGATTACCTGCCGCCAATGACTGATGAAGAAAGCGTTGCTATGACGATTGAGGCGGTTCAGGGCATCAAAGATCATTATGGGCATCCCGCTCTAATCATCATTGACACTCTCAATCGAGCGTTTGGCGACGAAGACGAAAACTCAACGGCGGGAATGACTAAATATATTTCGGGAATTGATCGTTTGCGCGCTGCTTTTCCCGGATGCTCTACCGTGACGCTTCATCATACCGGGCACGAAGCGGTGGGCCGCGCTCGTGGTTCCAGCGCATTCTATGCCGCTCTTGACACCGAGCTATTCATTAAGCGTTCGGACCCTTGGATTGAAATTGAAGTCACCAAGCAAAAGGACGCCGCAAAGGCCCCTAAGATGAAGGCTTGGCTTCGTGAACAGGATGTTGGCGAATGGGGTTCTTCGCTTGTGGCAGTTCGCGATATGAGCATTAATCGCGAAATGCAAATCAGTATGGCAGTCTCTTCGGGAATTTCCGTTCGGCAATGCGTTGAGAATCTAAAGAAGGAAGGAATCAATATTAGCAAGAATACAATTATGAAGCTGCGGCAGGAATATGAAGCGCAGCGGAACCTCAATGGAGTTTGAATGACAAATGCTCGAATATAAGTTGTTCCCGGCGGTTGGAACGGTCATTGAGTGCGAAGAGAACTTATTCAAGTGCATTGAAGTGAATGAAGGAATTGTCGGTTGGAAAACTAATTGCGAATGCTGCGGATCGGCTTTCGTATTCAATATGACCAACGGCAATTTTCGCCCGAAGAAACTTTGTCAGAAGCATAACCGGGTTGAAGTGACTTCCAAGATGTTCCGCAATGCGCCGCTCAATCCGATTGTTGGACGGCAGGTTGTTGAGTTCCGTAATGGCAAGCGAATTGGTTAACAGGAAAGGATTTTAAAATGGCTGATACCATTGAACAGGCGAATGCTCGCATCGCTGAACTTGAGGCCGAAATTATCGCAGTTAAGGGCAACCGGGAAGCGATCCTTGCCGAGAAGCGGGAAGCTGTTGAAGCTTTGAAGACCGCGAAGGCCGAGTTGGAGACTGCCAAGACAGAAGGCGCGACGGCACTTGCCGCGATGCAGGGCAAGCTTGAAGAGGCAAATAAGCAGATTGCGAATTACACGCTGAATTGGCCGGTTGAGAACTTCGTCAACGAAGTTGCCGTTGAAGCTGACACATTCAATATTTTGTTCGGCACGCTTTACGAATGGCGGTTGCACGAAGGCAAGCCCGCTGTATTCGTGAAGGGTTCGGAAGAGCCGGTTCGCGTTGCTGGCAAGGATGGCGAGCCGAGCGTGCTTGGTTGCGACAGCCATCAGAGGCTCTATGACTTCCTTACCGCAGACAGGGCCGCACCGCATGAGAGTTCGCCGAAAGGACGACTTGCCAATATCTTCAATTGGTCTTTGAAGCATTATAGCAAGGCATCTGGAAGCGGAGCTTCGATCTACAGTTCCAACGGCGGGCGGCGAGCGAGCGAGGATCAGGGCCAGGGGCCTAACCAGGGCGGCAGGGGGGCTTCGCCCCCGGTAGGCTTCGGCCTCCGCTAAGCGGCGCCAGCGGCCAGCCTAGGGCCAGGATCAGGGCGGCAGGGGCAGAAGCCTTTGCCGCCCTTCTTATGCTGCCTCGCTGACTGCTTCCGGCTTCTTCTCGCTCATGAGTTCGAGGGTCTTGTTAGCCACGGCATCGGCAGCGGCGAGCAACACGGCATCTGACCGATGGATATAGCGGCGAGTGATACCGGCGCCGTTACGATGGCCGATCAGTTCACCAATCGTGCTGTCTGAGTAGCCAAGATCAGCCGCAAGGCTTGCGAAGCTATGCCGCAGAACATGCGCGGTAATGTCTTCCGGCAGGTTGCCAGCCTTCACGATGCGAGCGAGCGCCTTGGGGAAGCCCGTCATCGTGGCTTCTTCGCCTCCTTTGGCGGGCATGAAGACGATTTCGCGGCCCTCAATGCGAGGCTGTTCCGTAATGATCTTGCAAGCTGCTTCGGAGAGAGGCCGAACGCTGCGACCGGTCTTGCTATCCGTCAGCGTCGCGATACGCTTCGCGATATCAACTTCGCCCCAAGTCAGTTTCAAAGCCTCGCCCATGCGCCAGCCTGTCAGCGCCAGGAAACGGGCAAGGGCGAGGGCAGGGGCCGGAACTGGCTTCTGATCCCCGCCCGGTAGGGCGGCTGCCGTCAGCCCTGCCCCAAAGGCCTTGTATTCGGCGTCGCTGAGCCGTCGCTGCCGCTGCCCGTCCTTGGTACGCTTCACTCCCTGGCACGGGTTGTCTGCTCGAATGCCCTTGACCATGGCCCAAGAGAAGATGCCACCGAGAAGCCCAACCGTGCGACGTGCTGCACCCATGCCGCCTCTGACATTTGAAATAGCGCGAGGCTTGTCCAGCTTAGCGCGGCGCTTCGCCTTTCCCCCTTCAACTGACAGCATGAACTCGTGAACGTCTCGCGCGGTGATAGCATTGGCCTTGAGATGACCGATTAGCGGGATGATCTGAGCATTGATGCGGCTTCGATCCGTGACCAGCGTGCTAGCCTTCTTCTCCTTCCGCCTCTCAACCTCTTCCATATACGCTTCGCAAAGCTCGGCAACGCTCATGGAGCTACGCGCTTCCTGCTTCGCTTCGGCAGGGTCATTGCCCTTGGCGACTTCCGCTAGAAGCCGCTGCGCTTCCTTGCGGGCCTCTTCGGGCTTCCATGGTGATTCGAAGCGGCCAATCGTGAAGCGGCGTTGGCGCCCGTCCTTGGTGCGATAGAGCAGAACGAAGCTAACCGCGTCGCTCTTCTGACGCCGGATGCCGAAGCCTTTCACGACGCTATCCCAAAGCTCTTCGCCTTGGCCGAGAGAGCGGCACTCTTTCAGGGTGATCTTCGCGGCCATTCTCTCTTCAACCCTCGCGACAATCTAGGTAGAACTTAGGTAGCACGAGAGGGCAAGCCCGATCAAACAAGAACGGGACCAAACAAACAACATTATCATCAAAAACAGCTATTTATGGAATTTCGTAACGCTCAAACAAACCACATCAAATCGTTGATTTTGCCCTCCGAAGGCAAAGGTCGTACGTTCGAATCGTATCGGGTCCGCCAATCTTTCCAATAGACCAGCGAGTTGTTGCCGTATCACTCGGCGGCCAGTGTCACCAGGGTGCCACCAAGCAGCCCTTGTTCACACGAGGAGCAGGCCCTCCGGCCTCGTCGCTTCCTGCTCATAGTCCAGCGGCCCGGCCTCGCTCGCCAGCGTTCGGCAGATCGCCATGACGACCACAGTGGCATCGTCGATCTTCCCGGCAGCCTTCGCCTTGCTGAACTTGATTTGCCAGCCTCGCCCTGCACCAGCCGGATATCGCTCCTTCCCAGCGCAACACAGGGTCGCGTCCTGCGCGAAACTACCGCCTGAGGATGACACGCCCGATCTCCTTAAGGCGCGGACATGGAAGCATGCCGGCAACAGGAGGTTTTCCCCCGGAAAAGTGTTCTGACGGCACTTCGCTCGCTAGAATGGGCGAACGGGCTTTTCGCCCGCCGGGGTGGAAACCCTCCCTGCACGGGGGGGGTGAGCAATGTTGATACCCCTGGCAGCATCGAGGGCCGGTCTTCTTCTGGACGCGAGTGTGCTATTGGCGCGGACAGCCATTGCCGAAAGCCCTTTCGATCTGTGGTCAGGCTGAGCACGCGTGTATCAGCCGCTTTCGCTTGTGCTACTGCATCAGGCTGATAACATGGCTATCAACGGCTAATGGGCCGCCGAGCACATCAGTAACGGTGCTACCATATGGCGATCAGCCCAGTTCAATGCCGAATGGCTCGCGTAGCCCTCCAGTCAGGAGTGCGTGAGGCGACAGCTATGGCTGGGATATCGCTGAACACCATCGCAGGCCTGGAGCGAGGGGAAGCCCTTCAGCCTCGAACCTTGCCTGGAATCCACACTGCCCTTGAAGCCGCCGGCATGGAGTTCATCCCCGTATGCGACGGTGGGGCCGGGGTGAGGCTGTGGAAGTCGATGGACGAAACGTCACATCAGGAGAACTGAGTTTGCGGAAGCCGAACTACAGCCAGGAACGTGCCCAGCGCGAGAGAGACAAGGCTGCGAAGACGCGTGCCAAGGAGCAGAAAAAGCAGGATCAGAAGGCTGCCGAGCTGGCCGAGCTAGAACCTAATAATTCGGAGGACCGGCTGCCCGAGCCGCTGGATCCCGCCGTCAAAGGATAGCCCTCATGAGCGACACCGTATCTAGACCGGAGGCCCATCCCGAGGAGATGCGGGCCGCCGCCAGTCTCGGACCGGTGATGCCGTGTCGCTCCAGGCCACCGCACGGGCCATGCCGGCTGGGCTGATAGCCGCGGCTGTCCTGGTTGGGGTCGTGCTGCTGTCCACGGCGGCCGGGGCGTCGAGCGGGCCGGGCGCTACTCCGGCAACCGGCTTGCCCGCCGCTTGGACAAGGCCGGCCTGAGCCGGCACCGGATGCGCGACTGTCGGCTCAGGTGGGGCGGCACTCTTCCCACTTCCGCTCAGTCAGAAGGTAGGACGCTATCTAGTGGCACGCAAGATCCACAAGCCTTCGATGAAGCACTGCTCAGGCACGGCTATGCGACTCGTCCGCCTCGCCACGGATGTCGATGCCGTCCATGCGGAACGGGCGGCGGCTGACGTCACCATCCTGCAACCCCCGGCAGACATGGATTTCGGCCGCTGCTTCACCGCGTAGGACCCGGACGGCCGGCCACCGCCTGCGCGTCTTCCGCCCGGGCTGAAACGGGCGCCCCCCGGGGCAGCGCCACGAAGAATTTCCCGTGACAGGGGTGGTCCCGGGGCGACGGGGCTGACATTGCGTGGCGGACCGGGCGCCTCCGGCGCGCCCGCCACGCCAGCCCCACCCGGTGCCATGATGACCCCAGCCCGCCGACGCCCTGCGAACCGCCATGGATAAGCATGTCCTGAACGGCGTGCTGCTCGCCTTCCTCGCCTATGCCTCCTATGCGCTGAGCGACGCCTCGATCAAGCTGATCGAGGGCGCGCTGGACCCCTTCGAGGTCGCCTTCTTCGGCGCCGTGCTGGGCCTGGGCGCGGTCCCCTTCATCCTCGGCCCCAGCGACCGGCTGACGGATCTGGTGGTGTCGCGCCACCGCGGCCTGTGGCTGTTGCGCGGCGCCTTCGCGGTGATCGGCAGCCTGTCCAGCATCATCGCCTTCACCGCCCTGCCGATGGCGGAGGCCTTCTGCCTGATCTTCCTGCTGCCGGTCTTCGTCACCATCCTGTCGGTGGTCTTCCTGAAGGAGCCGGTGGGCTGGCGCCGCTGGTCGGCGGTGATCGTCGGCTTCCTGGGCGTGCTGATCGTGCTGCGCCCCGGCTTCCGGGAGCTCACCGCCGGGCATCTGGCCGCCATCGTCGGCGGCTTCTCCGGCGCGGTGACGATCATCATCCTGCGGGCGCTGGGGGGAAAGGAGAAGCGGATCTCCCTCTATGGCGCCGGGCTGATCGGCCCGATCCTGGTCAGCGGGCTGCTGATGCTGCCGCGCTTCGCCTGGCCGAACGGCGAGCAGTGGCTCTACCTCGCCGGCTACGGCCTTCTGGCGGCGGGGGGCAACGTGCTGATCATGCTGGCCTCGGCCAAGGCTCCCGCCAGCCTCGTGGCGCCGACCCAGTACAGCCAGATGCTCTGGGGCGTCGGACTCGGCTATGCCGTCTTCGGCGACCGGCTGGATGGCTGGATGTTCCTGGGCATGGCGGTGATCGTGGGCTCGGGCCTCTTCACCTTCCTGCGCGAGACCAAGCGCACCACCTGGTGGCGGCGCGCGCCGCCGGTCCACCCGCAATAGGCGCCCTGCCCGCCTCCGGCCGGACGGTGGCTTCCTGTTGCCGTTCCGCCCTGTGGCCACTCCCGGGGGAGAGGCGCCGCCTCTCCCGCCGGACCCCCTCTCCGCCGGGGACCGAGTTGGCTCTGCATGGTTGCCGTCGGTCTGCGGCCTGATCCCCGGAAGCAGGTGGCAACGCAGGGCTCCCGCAAGGAAGAGAAGACACCGTCTCCGCGCTGGTGGCAGCGGCAGTCCGCCGGAGAGCGTCGCTCTCCGGCGCGATCCGACCGCCAGCGAAGAGCCAACTCATCGGGTCCAGGGCGCGCAGCGTCCTGGCGGATAGGGGGTCCGGGGGAAAGGCAGGGCCTTTCCCCCGGGGACGGCGCCACTGCCCGAACCTCAGCGCAACTTCGAGGCCGGCGGCAAGGGCCGCGCGGCCTCTTCCATCCCCGCCCAGGGGTCCGGCGTTTCCAGCCGGGCCGGGGCGGTGGCGATGGTGAAGCGCCGGGGGTCGAGCCCTTCCGTCACCTCCGCCCAGTCCAGCGGCATGGCCATCGGGGCGCCGGGCCGGGCGCGGGGCGACCAGGGCGCCACCGCCGAGGCCCCACGCGCATTGCGCTGGAAATCCAGGAAGATTCGCCCGTCCCGCCCAGCCAGGGCGGATTGCGTGGTGAAGCGCTGCGGCGCCTCCCTCGCCAGATCCTCGCAGATCGCTGCCGCCACCGCGTGCAGCCGGTCCCACCGCGCCCCGGGGGCCAGGGGCACCACCAGATGCAGCCCCTTGCCGCCCGTGGTCTTGCAGAAGGGCGCGAGGCCCAGCGCCAGCACGCGCTCGCGCAGCGCCAGGGCCGCCGCAACCACGGAATCGAAGGACAGGTCCTCCGCCGGGTCGAGGTCGAGCACCATCCGGTCCGGCTGCGCCAGCCGGGCGCCGCGGGCGCCCCAGGGATGAATCTCCAGAACCCCGGACTGTGCCAGGGCGACCAGCGCCTCGGGCGTATCCACCTGGATCAGCGGCTTCTCCTCGCCGCGCAGCCGCACCGTGCCGACCAGCGGCGAGAGGCCACGCGCGGCATGGCGCTGCACGAATCGCTCGCCTCCGATCCTCTCCGGCGCCCGCAGCAGGGTCAGCGGCCGCCCGGCGATGGCCGGCAGCAGACGCGGCGCCACGCGTTCCAGGTAGCGGGCGAGGCTGTCTCTTGATCACATCTACGCACAGCTCCACCGTAAGGCGAA
>NZ_BDLP01000081.1:0-14551 GCF_001950415.1 Roseomonas sp. TAS13 | reverse complement strand
TCGCCTTACGGTGGAGCTGTGCGTAGATGTGATCAAGAGACAGCCGATGAGCTCGCCCAGGTAGCGGAAGGTGAGGCTCCCTTCGCGCAGCCCGGCCCGCCCGCCCTGCTTGGCGAAGGAGGCCCAGCCGTGCTGCGCGTTCCAGAACAGCACCGGGGAGAAGACCAGGATGGCCAGGACCCCGCCCGCCCAGAGCCGCCAGTCGCGCAACCAGGCCCGCGCCTTCGCATCCAGCAGCAGCCAGAGCAGCAGGCCGATCCCCAGGAAGGCGGCGGTGTATTTCGACAGCAGCGCGGCCCCGGCGAAGAGGCCCACCGCCAGCCACCAGCGCCCGTCCCCGCGGGCATGGGCCTCGGCGACCGCCCAGAGGGTCAGGCACCAGAAGACGATCTGCGGCGTGTCCGGCGTCATCAGCACGGCGCCGGCATTCACCAGCAGCGTGGCGTTGAACAGCGAGGCCGCCATCACCCCCGGGCGCCGGTCGGGAAACAGGAGGTTGCCCGCCCGCACCAGGGCCAGCGTGGCCAGCAGCAGCCCGACGGGGCCGAGCAGCCGGATGCCCAGCGGTGTGTCGCCCAGCAGCAGCGTTCCCGCCCGGATCCAGAAGGCGACCATGGGCGGATGGTCGTAGTAGCCGGGCGAAAGCGCCCGGGACCAGACCCAGTAATAGGCCTCGTCCGGCGAGACCGGCACGACGGCCGCGGCGATCAGCCGGGCCAGGGTGATGGCCGCCAGGGCCAGCAGCGGCGTCAGCAGGGACTGCGTGCGGAGGGACTGCATCATCGGCTTTTCCTCAGCGAGCGCGCCAGACCAGTGTCGAGGAGACGGCATAGTTCCAGACGGCGGTGATCAGCGCCCCGGCGGCCCCGGCAAGGCCCCAGCCCAGCGTCTCCTCCCGCACCAGCAGCCGGGCGATGCCGACATTGGCCGCCGCCCCGATGCCGCAGACCAGGTAGAAGAGCACCAGCCCCCGCCAGAGGGACGGCCCCTTGAGCCGCACGTCGCGGTAGGTGACGCGGTTGTTCAGCAGGAAGTTCGCCGTCATCGCGGCGAAGGTGGCGATCCACTGCGCGGGGGCAAAGCCGAGATGTCCGATCTCCACCGCTCCCCAGAGCACCAGCAGGTGGACAGCGATGCCGATCAGCCCCACGGCGGCGAAGCTGAAGAAGCGCCAGGGCAGCGCCCCGCCCAGGGCCTTGTCCAGCAACAGGCCGAGGAACTCCATCAGCACCGTGGCGTCGAGCTTGGATTCCCCCGCCTCGCGCGGGCGGAAGCGGTAGGGGACCTCCGTCACCCGTAGGGGGCGCCCGGCGGACAGCAGCAGGTCGAGCAGGATCTTGAAGCCTCGCGCCGAGAGCCGCGGCGCGATCTCTTCGAACAGGGGGCGCGGCAGCAGGAAGAAGCCGCTCATCGGGTCGCTCACCGAGGTCGGCAGGATCGAGCCGGCCATGCGCGCCCCGGCCTCGCTGATCCGGGCGCGCAGCGGGGAGAAGCCGCTGTCCTTCTCGCCACCCTTCACGTTGCGGGAGCCGACCGCCACCTCCGCCCCGCCGTCCTTCACGGCGGCCAGCATCAGCGGCAGGCGCGTCTCGTCATGCTGAAGGTCGCCGTCGATGACGGCCACATAGGGGGCGGAGGAGGACAGGATGCCCTCCACGCAGGCGGAGGCGAGTCCGCGCCGCCCGATGCGGCGGATGCAGCGCACCCGGACATCCTCCGCCGCCACGGATTTCACCAGTGCCGAGGTTCCGTCCGGGCTGTTGTCGTCCACATAGACCGCCTCCCAGGCGATCCCGTCCAGCGCGGCCTCCAGGCGGCGCAGCATCGGCCGCACATTGGCGGCCTCGTTGTAGCAGGGGATGATGACGGAGAGTTCGGCGGGCACGGCGGCGGCTTAGCCCCGCTGCGCCTCCGGCGGAAGTGCGTGCTGCATCCGGCAGGGCCGCAATGCCTCCCGCCGTTCCCTGTCGTTTCGGTCCGGAAGCGGATCGAGACGTCATGCTCCCTTCATGAAAATGTCATTTATCTGTAGCATGACCGCAACAAGCACCGGCGAAAGGCCGGCCGCTCACTGACAGGGAGAACGCGATCATGCGGCGTCGTTCCGTTGCCGCCGGCGCCTTGGCGCTGGCTTCCGCCCCACTGGCCTCCGGGCTCCTCGGCCGCCCCGCCCTGGCGCAGGGCACCGGCAACCGCACCGAGATCCAGTTCTGGCACGGGCTGAGCCAGCCGCTGGGCGGGATGCTGGAGCAGATCGCCGCCGACTTTTCCGATTCGCAGGACAGGTTCCGGATCAACGCCACCTTCCGGGGCAGCTATCCGGACACCATGGTGGCGGCCATCGCCGCCTTCCGCGCCGGCACCGCGCCGCATATCGTGCAGATGTTCGAGGTCGGCACCGGCACGATGATCAATGCCGGCCGCGCCATCGTGCCGCTGCACGAACTCGCAGCCCAGACCAAGGTCGATCTCGGGACCGCGGACTACCTCGCCGCCATCAAGGGCTATTACAGCCTGCCCGACGGGCGGCTGATGTCCCTGCCCTTCAACAGCTCCACCTCGATCGTCTTCTACAACAAGGATGCCTTCCGCAAGGCGGGGCTGGACCCGGCGAAGTTCCCGGCGACCTGGCCGGAAGTCACCGAGGCGATGCGCAAGCTGAAGGCGGCGGGCTTCGCCTCGCCCATGACCACCTCCTGGCCCACCTGGCTGAACGTCGAGCAGGTGAGCGCCATCCACAACATCCCGCTGGCCACCAGGGCGAACGGCTTCGAGGGGCTGGATGCCGAGCTGCGCATCCACAACCCGCTGCTGGTGAAGCATCTCGGCAACCTCGTGGAGTGGCAGAAGGAAGGCCTCTACCGCTACGGCGGCCGTGACTCGGCGGCGGATGCACTGTTCCCCTCGGGCGAGTGCCCGATCGTCATGGCCTCCTCCGGCCTGCGCGCCCGCACCGTGAAGGAAGCGAAGTTCGACTGGGGCGCGGCGATGCTGCCCTACTACCCGGAGGTGAAGGGCGCGCCGATCAACAGCATCATCGGCGGCGCCAGCCTCTGGGTGATGCAGGGTGGCCCCCGGGCGCAGCGCTCGGCAGCCGAGCTCCAGGGCGTCGCCGAGTTCTTCCGCTATCTCGGGCGGCAGGACATCGCCGCGAAGTGGCACCAGGACACGGGCTACCTCCCCGTTTCCATGGGCGCCTACAAGGCGACGCGTGAATCGGGCTTCTACGCGAAGAACCCCGGCGCCGACGTGCCGGTGGAGCAGCTCCTGCGCGGCGGCGGCAACACCACGGAGAACAGCCGAGGCATCCGCCTCGGCGGCTTCGCCGAGATCCGCAACATCATGCAGGAGGAGATGGAGCGGGCGCTGCAAGGGGCGCAGAGCGCCGACCAGGCCCTGGCCAGCGCGCAGACGCGCGGCAACCAGGTGCTGCGCAACTTCGAGCGCACCAACAAGGGCTGACCCGATGAGCGAGAAGGTCGCCTTTCGCGGCAAGGCGCTGCCGCTCCTGCTGCTCTTGCCGCAGCTCGCGATCACGGCGGTCTTCTTCTACTGGCCCGCCCTCCAGGCGCTGATCCAGTCCACGCTGCGGGAGGACGCTTTCGGCCTTTCCAGCGAGTTCGTCGGGCTGGAGAATTTCCGCGAGGTCCTGTCCGACCCGAACTGGCTGCAGGCCGCCTGGAACACGGCGATCTTCTCCTCCTCCGTGGCCATCCTGGCCCTTTCGGTGGCGCTGTTCCTGGCGGTGCAGGCGGATAAGAGGCTGCGCGCCGCCAGCCTCTACCGCACCCTGCTGATCTGGCCCTATGCCGTGGCCCCGGCCGTGGCGGCGGTGCTCTGGCTCTTTCTCTTCCACCCGCAGACCGGGCTGATCGGCCGCGCGCTCAACAATGCCGGCCTCGCCTGGGACTACCGGCTCAACGGCACCCAGGCGATGCTGCTGGTGGTGATCGCCTCGGCCTGGAAGCAGGTCGCCTACAACTTCATCTTCTTCCTGGCCGGGCTGCAGTCCATCCCGCAGAGCGTGCTGGAGGCGGCCGCCATCGACGGCGCCCGCCCGGTGCGGCGCTTCTGGACCGTGGTCTTCCCCCTGCTCTCCCCCACCATCTTCTTCCTGGTGGTGGTGAACCTGACCTACGCCTTCTTCGAGACCTTCGGCGTCATCCATGCGCTGACCCAGGGCGGCCCGGCCCGGGCGACGGAGACGCTGATCTACAAGGCTTGGTCGGATGGCGTGCAGAACCTGAACCTCGGCACCTCCTCGGCCCAGAGCGTCATCCTGATGCTGATGGTGGTGGCGCTGACGGCCTTCCAGTTCCGCTTCATCGACCGCAAGGTGCATTACTGATGGCCGATGCCGCCACCGCGACACGCCACCGGCAGGCGCGTTCGAAGCTGCTGGCCCATGCGCTGCTGATCCTGGGCGTCCTCATCTTCGCCTTTCCGATCTGGATCGCGCTGATGGGCTCCACCCACGATGCCTCCACCCTGGGGCGCGGCGAGGTGCCGCTGCTGCCGGGGCCGGACGCGGTCGAGAACTACGTCACCGCCTGGACGCAGGGCGGCGGCCGCATGCGCACCACGCCCGCCTGGGTGATGCTGTGGAACAGCGCGCTGATGGCGCTGATCATCGCGGTCGGGAAGATCACGATCTCCATGCTCAGCGCCTTCGCGGTGGTGTTCTTTCGCTTCCCCTTCCGGATGACCTGCTTCTGGCTGATCTTCATCACCCTGATGCTCCCGGTGGAGGTGCGGCTGATCCCCACCTTCCAGGTCATGGTGGACCTGCGCCTGACCGACACGATGACGGGGCTCACCCTGCCGCTGATCGCCTCCGCCACGGCGACGCTGCTGTTCCGGCAGTTCTTCCTGACCATCCCGGACGAGCTGGCCGAGGCGGCGCGGCTCGACGGCGCCGGGCCGCTGCGCTTCCTGCGCGACGTGGTGCTGCCGCTCTCGCGCAACTCGATCGCGGCGCTCTTCGTGATCCTCTTCATCTATGGCTGGAACCAGTATCTCTGGCCGCTGCTGATCGTGACCGACCGCTCGCTGGAGACCATCGTGGTCGGCCTCTCCAAGAGCATCGGCAACGGCGATTCCCAGAACGAGTGGAACACCATCATGGCCATGGCGGTGCTGGCGCTGCTGCCGCCCGTCGCGGTGGTGGTGGCGATGCAGCGCTGGTTCGTGCGCGGCCTGACCGAAACGGAGAAGTAAGCCCTTTGGCGACCCTGAAGCTGGACGAGATCCGCAAGTCCTTCGGCAAGACGCAGGTGCTGCACGGCATCGAGCTCGATGTTGCGGATGGCGAGATGGTGGTGCTGGTCGGCGCCTCGGGTTGCGGCAAGTCCACGCTGCTGCGGATCACCGCGGGGCTGGAAACGCCGACATCCGGCAAGGTGCTGATCGCCGGACGCGACGTGACCCCGCTGGAACCGGCGGACCGCGACATCGCCATGGTGTTCCAGAACTACGCGCTCTACCCGCACATGACGGTGGCGCAGAACATGGCCTATGGGCTGAGGATCCGCGGCCTGCCGCGCCCCGAGATCGACCGGCGGGTACGCGAGGCCGCCGAGATCCTGGGCCTGGGCGCCCTGCTGGATCGGCGCCCGCGCCAGCTCTCCGGCGGCCAGCGGCAGCGCGTCGCCATGGGCCGCGCCATCGTGCGGGAGCCGGCGCTGTTCCTGTTCGACGAGCCGCTCTCCAACCTCGACGCCAGGCTGCGCGTGCAGATGCGGGCGGAAATCCGGCGCCTCCAGCGGCGGCTGGGCGTGACCTCGATCTTCGTGACTCACGACCAGGTGGAGGCCATGACCCTGGGCGACCGGCTGGTGGTGATGCACCAGGGCCGCGCGGCGCAGGTCGCCTCCCCCATGGAGGTCTGGGCGAAGCCGGCCGACACCTATGTCGCGAGCTTCATCGGCAGCCCCTCGATGAACTTCCTTCCGGCCACGCTGCTGGAAGGCGGTGTCGGCGCGAAACTGGCTTCGGGGCAGGAGATCCGTTTTGCGGACGGGCCACGCCCCGGTGCGGCGGGAATGCCCCTGACGCTGGGGCTGCGGCCCGAGCATGTGCTGGTCGGAGAGGCGCCGGATGCCCTGCCCCTCACCGTCGATCTCGTGGAACCGCTGGGCTCCGAGACGGTGGTGCATGGCAGGCTGCCGGATGGCGTGCCGCTCACCGTCCGAGTGAACGGTCCCTTCGCGGGAAGCAGGCTGCCGGCGCTCCTCGACCCACGAGAACTCCATGTTTTCGATGGCGGGACTGGAAAGCGGCTGGAGACGGGCTGAGGGCTCAACGGCCCGGCCGGAGCATTCCAGGAACAGGATTTGGAGTGCGCCCGCTGGGGCTCGAACCCAGGACCCCAAGATTAAAAGTCTCGTGCTCTACCGACTGAGCTACAGGCGCCCAAGAAGGGTCGGTCGGACGGATAGCACAGGCTCCGCGCCACGCGAAGAGCATGGAGCCCGTGTCCGGCGCGGAAAACAGGGCGAGGCCACAGCGGCCCCGCCCTTCAGGAAGGCCCGCTACTGGCCTTCCGGCACATCCGCCGCGACGCGCAGGCGGATCAGCTTGTCGGGCTCCCGCACCATGCCGCTGGAACCGCTGCCGCGCTTGATCTTGTCCACGGCCTCCATGCCAGAGATCACGCGGCCCCAGATCGTGTACTGGCCGTCCAGGCTCGCGGCCGGGGCGAACATGATGAAGAACTGGCTGTTCGCGCTGTTCGGGTCCTGGGTCCGGGCCATGCCGCAGGTGCCGCGGATGAAGCGCGCCTTGGCCGGCGGGCTGAACTCGGCCGGCAGGTTCGGCAGCGGGCTGCCGCCCGTGCCGGTGCCGGTCGGATCGCCGCCCTGGGCCATGAAGCCCTCGATGACCCGGTGGAACGGCGTGCCGTCATAGAAGCCCTGGCGCGCCAAGGTCTTGATTCGCTCCACATGCTTCGGGGCCAGGTCGGGGCGTAGCTCGATCACCACGCGCCCGTCCTTGAGATCCATCAACAGGATGTTCTCGCGGTCGGCAGGCGCCGCGGCTTCGGTACTCTCGCTCATCAAGGATCCTCCGGCGATCAACGTCGTGGCGGTCAGCAGAGTGCGTCGCCGCATCTGGAACTACTCTCCCGTGGCATTCCGCACGCGGGCCAGCGTGCGTTCGAGCGTCAGGGCGGGCACGAAAGACGAGACATCCCCCCCCAGCCGCGCAATTTCCTTCACAAAACGCGAGGAAATGAACTGGTTGCGCTCGCTGGCCATCAAGAACACCGTCTCGATGCCATTGTCCAGCCGGTGGTTCATGCCCGCCATCTGGAACTCGTAGTCGAAATCCGACACCGCCCTCAGGCCGCGCACGATCATCCCGGCGCCGACCTCGCGCGCGAAGCCGATCAGCAGGCTGTCGAAGGGGCGCACGTCGATCGGCGTGCCAGTGCGGTCGGTCACCGCCCGCATCTCCGCCTGGACGAGCTCGACGCGCTCCTCCAGCGGGAAGAGCGGCCCCTTTCCCACATTGACGGCGACGCCGATGACCAGCCGGTCTACGAGGCGCGACGCCCGGCTGATGACGTCCAGGTGGCCGTTGGTGACCGGGTCGAAGGTCCCCGGATAGAGGCCGATCCGCTCGGCGCGGGCGGCCCTAGCCATCCTCCCCCTCCCCGTCATCCACCACGGGGAAGCAGGATGTCACACGTTCGTTATCGTCCAGGCGCAGCATGGTGACGCCCATGGATGTCCTCCCTGTGACCCGCACCTGGTCCACTGGCAGGCGGATCAGCCGGCCATTGTCGGTGACGAGCATGACATCGTCGCCCGGCTTGGCGGGGAAGGTCGCGACGACCTCGCGCCCCGTGCGCTTGCTCAGGCTGATATTGGCGATCCCCTGCCCGGCCCGGCCGGAGACGCGGTACTCATAGGCGGAGGAGCGCTTGCCGAAGCCCTGGTCGGTCACGACCAGCAGCAGCTCCTCGGCCGCTTCCAGCTCGGCAAACCGCTCGGCGGAGAGCGAGACCTCCTCGCCATCCTCCACCGGCTCGTCGGCCTCCAGGGGTGCCTCGGCGGGTGCAGCCTCCTCGGCTCCCTCCTCCGCCTCGGCCCCGTTGCGGCGCCGGGCGGCGGCGGCCTTGAGATAGGCGGCGCGCTCGGCACTATCCGCCTCGACATGGCGCAGCACGGAAAGCGCGATCACACCGTCACCATCCGCCAGCCGGATGCCGCGCACGCCGGTGCTGTCGCGGCCGGCGAAGACGCGCAGCGTGTCCGTCTCGGCAACGAAGCGGATGCAGCGGCCGTTGCGGGTGGCCAGCATCACGTCGTCGCCTTCACGGCAGGTCTGCACGCCGATCAGGCTGTCGCCTTCGTCCAGCTTCATGGCGATCAGGCCGGAGGAGCGGACATTGCGGAAATCCGACAGCCGGTTGCGGCGGACATTGCCACTGGCGGTGGCGAAGACGAGGTGCAGGTTCTCCCACAAGCCCTCATCCTGCGGCAGCGGCAGCACCGCCGTCACATGCTCATCTTGCTGCAACTGCAACAACTGGCGCAGCGAACGGCCACGCGCCGTCGGGCTGGCGAGCGGCAGCTTCCAGACCTTCTCGCGGAAGGCCATGCCGCGCGAGGTGAAGAACAGCACCCACTGGTGCGTATGCGCGTTGAAGGAGCGCACCACCACGTCGTCCTCGCGCGTCCCGGCGGCGGAACGCCCGCGCCCGCCACGGTTCTGCGCGCGGAAGCTCTCCAGCGTGGTGCGCTTCACATAGCCGTCGCGGGTCATGGTCACGACCATGAGGCCCGGCTCGATCAGGCTCTCGTCGTCCTGGTCCAGCACGCCATCGACGATCTCGGTGACGCGCGGCGTGGCGATCTGGGCGCGGACCTCGGCGAGTTCCTGCGACATCAGCTCCAGCCGCCGCACATGGCTGGCCAGGATGTCCAGGAGTTCGCGGATC
This sequence comes from Roseomonas sp. TAS13, assembly GCF_001950415.1. Lineage (NCBI taxonomy): Bacteria > Pseudomonadati > Pseudomonadota > Alphaproteobacteria > Acetobacterales > Roseomonadaceae > Roseomonas > Roseomonas sp. TAS13. The sequence goes on along the minus strand of NZ_BDLP01000081.1, from coordinate 5,607 downwards.
CGGCCGCCGACCTCGTCCAGCTCGGCGACGATCTTCTCGCGCTCCAGCCCGGTCAGGCGCTGCAGGCGCAGCTCCAGGATGCCCCGCGCCTGGGTCTCCGTCAGGTGGACCGTGTCGTCGATCACGACATTGCCGCTGTCGTCCACCAGCGCCAGCAGCGCGCCGACATCGCCCGCCGGCCAGGCGCGGGTCATCAGGGCCTCGCGCGCCGTGTTGGCGTCGGGGCTCTGCCGGATCAGGCGGATGACCTCGTCGATATTGGCGACGGCGATGGCCAGACCGATCAGCAGGTGTCCACGCTCGCGCGCCTTGCTGAGGCGGTAGCGGGAACGGCGGAGGATCACCTCCTCGCGGAAGTCGATGAAGGCGCGCAGCGCGTCCTTCAGCCCCATCTGCCGCGGCCGGCCCTTGTCGAGCGCCAGGATGTTCGCGGCAAAGGAGATCTGCAGCTGCGTGAAGCGGTAGAGCTGGTTCAGCACCACCTCCGGCGTCGCCTCGCGCCGCAGCTCGATCACGATGCGCATGCCGGAGCGGTCGCTCTCGTCGCGCAGGTCGGAGATGCCCTCGACCTGCTTGGAACGCACCAGCTCCGCGATGCGCTCCAGCAGCGTGGTCTTGTTGACCTGATAGGGGATCTCGGTGACGACGATGGCGTTGCGGTTGCCGCGCAGCTCCTCGATCGCCGTGCGGGCGCGCAGCGGGATGGCGCCCTTGCCGGTCTCGTAGGCGGAGCGGATACCCGCGCGGCCCAGGATCAGCCCGCCGGTCGGGAAGTCCGGCCCGGGCACCATCCGGATCAGCTCCTCCAACGAGATGTCGGGCTCGCGGATCATCGCCAGCGTGGCGTCGATGATCTCGCCCGCATTGTGCGTCGGGATATTGGTCGCCATGCCCACGGCGATGCCGTTGGCGCCGTTGACCAGCAGGTTCGGGAAGGCCGCCGGCAGGACGCGCGGCTCCTGCGCGCTTTCGTCGTAGTTCGGCTGGAAATCGACCGTATCCTCGTCGATGCCGACCAGCAGCGCGGCGGCGGACTTCGCCAGCCGCGCCTCGGTGTATCGCATCGCAGCCGGCGGGTCGCCGTCGATGGAGCCGAAGTTCCCCTGGCCATCGATCAGCGGCAGCCGCATGGAGAAGGGCTGCGCCATGCGGACCATGGCATCGTAGATCGCCGCGTCGCCATGCGGGTGATAGACACCCATGACGTCACCAACCACGCGGGCCGACTTGCGGTGCGGCTTGTCGGGCGTGTAGCCGGCCTCGTGCATGGCGAAGAGGATGCGCCGGTGCACGGGCTTCAGCCCGTCCCGCGCATCCGGCAGGGCGCGCGAGACGATCACGCTCATCGCATAGTCGAGGTAGGAGCGGCGCATCTCCTCCTCGAGCGCGACGGGCGTCCCGCTCAGCGGAACACCCGCGCCATTCTCATCCCCGCCGTTGCCGGCGCCGTCCTCGGTCTCGCTCACGCTGTCATCCTAAAATCATTCCTGGTCCCATTTCTGGTCCGGGCCCTCGGGCCGGGACCTCAGAACGGGATGTCGTCATCCAGGTCGCCCTTCGGCGCATCCCAGCCGCCGCCGCCGCCACCACGCGAGGGCGAGCGTCCGCCGGAGGCGCCGCCGCGCTCTCCGCCGCCGGCGCGCGGGCCACCGCCGAAGCCGCCACCGCCGCCGGAATAGCCGCCGCCCTCACCACCCTCGCCGCCGCTGGCGCGGCCGCCGATCATGGTCAGCTCGCCGCCGAAGTTCCGCAGCACGATCTCGGTGGTGTACCGGTCCTGGCCGTCCTTGTCCTGCCACTTCCGGGTCTCGAGCTTGCCCTCGATATAGACCGTGGAGCCCTTGCGCAGGTACTTCTCGGCCACCTCGCCCAGGCGCTCGTTGAAGATCGCCACCGAGTGCCACTCGGTCCGCTCCTGGCGGTTCCCCTCGCGGTCCTTGTAGTTCTCGCTGGTGGCGATGCGGAGGTTCACCACCTTGCCGCCGTTCTGGAAGTTGCGGACCTCGGGGTCGCGCCCCAGATTGCCCACCAGGATCACCTTGTTGACGCTGCCGGCCATTCATCCACCTCTTGCCTGGCATCGGGCCTCTCTCCATCGCCCCGGCCAAGGGACGGGTGGGACAGGACACCGGGCCGACTCGTATCGCCCCGTGCGGCACGGCCGACAGGGTCGGGCGAACTTACCCAAGGGAAGCGGCGCTCGCCACCCCCAGGGGAAGTTCGCCCGGAAGGCGGGCGGAGGCGCCCCCCGGCAACCTCCACCCACGGCGTGGATATGGTATCACGGTTGCAAGAACACAATGTGAACTAAGCCGCAAATCCTGCCATAATCGGCCCCTCACAGCCTGTTCCGCGGGAACCTTCAGGGACCCATCCGCTTTGCCCGACAGTCTTCCTCCCCGGTCCCCTTCCCGGACCCGCCGTCCCGGCCGCCGCACCGTCTCCGGCCAGGACACAGCCCAGGACACCAGCATGGCCGCCTCTCGCGACACCGACCTCGCCACTGCCGATGCCGCCTCCCCCGCCAGCGCCATCCCGGCGAAGCAGGCCGGCGCGGCGCCCCGGGCTTCCGGGCAGGGCGCGGAGCGTGACGCGGGCCGAGGGGCGCCGAAGCCGGTGCAGGGCCCGGCCATCCGGGTCCGGGGAGCGCGGCAACACAACCTGAAGAACATCGACCTGGACATCCCGAAGGACACGCTGACGGTCATCACCGGCCTGTCCGGCTCGGGAAAGTCCTCGCTCGCCTTCGACACGATCTATGCCGAGGGGCAGCGGCGCTATGTGGAGAGCCTGTCGGCCTATGCCCGGCAGTTCCTCCAGCTCATGGGCAAGCCGGACGTGGACAGTATCGAGGGCCTGTCCCCCGCCATCTCGATCGAGCAGAAGACCACCTCGCACAACCCGCGCTCCACGGTCGGCACGGTCACCGAGATCCATGACTACATGCGCCTGCTCTGGGCGCGGGTGGGCGTGCCCTATTCCCCCGCGACCGGCCTGCCGATCGAGGCGCAGACCGTCTCCATGATGGTGGACCGTGTCCTCGGCATGGGCGAAGGCAAGCGCCTGCTGATCCTGGCCCCCATCGCCCGCGGCAAGAAGGGCGAATGGAAGAAGGAGCTGGCCGAGCTCCAGCGCCGCGGCTTCGAGCGCGCCAAGATCAACGGCACCCTCTACCGGCTGGAGGAGGCGCCGAACCTCGACAAGAAGCGCAAGCACGACATCGAGGCCGTGGTGGACCGCATCGTGGTCCGCCCCGGCATGGAGACGCGCCTCGCCGACAGCTTCGAGACGGCGCTGGGCCTGGCCGATGGCGTCGCCTATGCCGAGGATGCCGACAGCGGCGAGCGGACCGTCTTCTCCTCCCGCTTCGCCTGCCCGGAGAGCGGCTTCACCATCGAGGAGATCGAGCCCCGGCTCTTCTCCTTCAACTCGCCCCAGGGCGCCTGCCCGGTCTGCGACGGGCTGGGCACGGAGAGCTATTTCGACCCCGCCCTGGTGGTACCGGACGATCTGCGCCCGCTGGCGGAGGGCGCCGTGGGCCCCTGGGCCGGCGGCTCCTCCTCGGCCTATTACGACCAGACGCTGGACAGCCTGGCGAAGCACTTCAAGGTCTCGATGAAGACCCCCTGGACCGAGCTTCCCGCCGCCGTGCGCAAGGGCATCCTGCACGGTACCGGCACCGAGGTGGTCACGCTCCGCTACAAGGACGGGCTGCGCGCCTACGAGGTGAAGAAGCCCTTCGAGGGCGTCCTCCCCAACCTGGAGCGGCGCCTGCGCGAAACGGACAACCCCTGGGTGCGGGAGGACCTGGAGCGCTACAAGGCCGGCCGCCCCTGCAAGGCCTGTCAGGGCGCACGGCTGAAGCCCGAGGCCCTGGCGGTGAAGGTCGCCGGCCTCCACATCGCCCAGGCCAGCGAGCTGTCGATCCGCAAGGCCATGGAATGGTTCCAGGGCGTCCATGGCACGCTGACCGTGCAGCGGCAGGAGATCGCCGGCCGCATCCTGCGCGAGATCAACGAGCGGTTGCGCTTCCTGGTGGATGTGGGGCTGGACTATCTCAGCCTCTCCCGTTCCTCCGCCACCCTCTCGGGGGGCGAGAGCCAGCGCATCCGCCTCGCCTCGCAGATCGGCTCCGGCCTGACCGGCGTGCTCTATGTGCTGGATGAGCCCTCGATCGGCCTGCACCAGCGCGACAACGAGCGCCTGCTCACCACGCTGCGGCGGCTGCGCGATCTCGGCAATACCGTGCTGGTGGTGGAGCATGACGAGGACGCCATCCGCGCCGCCGACCACCTGATCGATATCGGCCCGGCCGCCGGCAAGGGCGGCGGCAACGTCATCGCCCAGGGCACGCCCGAGGAGGTCGCGGCCAATCCCAACAGCGTCACCGGCGCCTATCTCTCCGGCCGCCAGCGCATCGAGGTTCCCGCCGAGCGCCGCAAGCCCGATCCGGAGAAGACGCTCCGCGTCGTCGGCGCGCGGGGCAACAACCTGAAGGACGTGACCGCCGAGATCCCGCTTGGCACCTTCACCTGCGTCACCGGGGTTTCCGGCGGCGGCAAGTCCACCCTGGTGATCGAGACGCTCTACAAGGCCGTGGCGCGGCGCCTGATGGGCTCCGGCACCGTCCCCGCCCCGCACGACCGGATAGAGGGGCTGGAATACCTCGACAAGATCATCGACATCGACCAGTCGCCCATCGGCCGCACGCCGCGCTCGAACCCGGCCACCTATACGGGCCTCTTCGCACCGATCCGGGACTGGTTCTCGGAGCTGCCGGAGTCACGGGCGCGCGGCTACAAGCCAGGCCGCTTCTCCTTCAACGTGAAGGGCGGACGCTGCGAGGCCTGCCAGGGCGACGGCGTGCTCAAGATCGAGATGCACTTCCTGCCCGACGTCTACGTCACCTGCGACACCTGCAAGGGCAAGCGCTACAACCGCGAGACGCTGGAGGTCCGCTTCCGCGACAAGTCCATTGCCGACGTGTTGGAGATGACGGTGGACGAGGGCTGCGAGTTCTTCTCCGCCGTGCCCTCCATCCGCGACAAGCTGTTGGTGCTGCGCGAGGTCGGGCTGGGCTATATCCACCTGGGCCAGCAGGCGACGACGCTCTCGGGCGGCGAGGCGCAGCGCATCAAGCTGGCCAAGGAACTCTCCCGCCGTGCCACGGGCCGCACCCTCTACATCCTCGACGAGCCGACCACCGGCCTGCACTTCGAGGATGTGCGCAAGCTGCTGGAACTGCTCCAGGCGCTGGTGAAGCAGGGCAACACGGTGCTGGTGATCGAGCACAACCTGGAGGTCATCAAGACCGCCGACTGGCTGCTCGACCTGGGTCCCGAGGGTGGCGAGGGAGGCGGCCGCATCGTCGCCCAGGGCACGCCGGAGGAGGTCGCGGCCAACCCGGACAGCCACACGGGCCATTTCCTGGCCCCCCTGCTGCCCACGCCGAAGGCGAAGCGCAAGCGGGCCTGACCCCCGGCCGCGTCCCCGCCCCGAACGGGTTGGCGCGAGCGCGATCGGTCCTCAGACCCGCCCGCGCAGCCCGGCCCAGGCCACCGCCAGCCGGTCTGCGCCGCCGCGCGGCCCGGGCGGCTGGGCGAGGTC
>NZ_BDLP01000080.1:0-14683 GCF_001950415.1 Roseomonas sp. TAS13 | reverse complement strand
CCTATCCCGCCCCGCCTTTCCAGCCGCAGTCGCAGCCCTGGCCGGGGCTGGCCAGCCGCATGAACCCGCCGCCCGACCATGGGGAGAAGAGCTATCGTGGCAGCGGCCGCCTCGCCGGGCGCAAGGCGCTGGTCACGGGCGGCGATTCCGGCATCGGCCGCGCCGCCGTCATCGCCTTCGCGCGAGAGGGCGCGGATGTCGCCATCAGCTACCTGCCGGCGGAGGAGGAGGATGCGCAGCAGGTGGCGGCCCTGGTCCGCGAGGCCGGGCGCAAGGTGGTGCTCCTGCCCGGCGATATCCGCGACGCGGGCTTCTGCCGCAAGCTGGTGCAGGACGCGGTCGATGGGCTGGGCGGGCTGGACATCCTGGTCAACAACGCTGCCCGGCAGCACCATCACGACTCCATCCTCGACCTCAGCGAGGAGGATTTCGACTGGACGGTGCGGACCAACATCTACGCGATGTTCTGGATCACCAAGGCGGCGGTCCCGCACCTGAAGCCCGGCTCCGCCATCGTGAACACCAGCTCGGTCAATGCCTACCAGCCGAGCGAGATCCTGCTCGACTACGCCATGACCAAGGCGGCGATCATGAACTTCTCCAAGGGGCTGGCGAAGCAGCTCGCGAAGCGCGGCATCCGCGTGAACGCCGTGGCGCCCGGCCCCTTCTGGACCCCGCTGCAGGTCGCGGGTGGCCAGACCGAGGAGAACCTGAAGAACTTCGGCGCCCAGACCCCGCTGGGGCGCCCCGGCCAGCCCGCCGAGATCGCGCCGATCTACGTGCAGCTCGCCGCGGCGGATGGCAGCTACATCACCGGGCAGGTCTTCGGGGCCTCGGGCGGCGCCGGGATGCCTTGACGGGTGGCTCGGGGAGGCGCGTGGTCTTTCCCACTGCCTCCCCGCGCGTCCTCAGCGGCACATCAGGACGGGAATGTCCGCGTTCTCCAGCACGTGCCGCGTCACGCCGCCGAGGATGAGCTGCCGCAGCCGGGAATGGCTGTAGGCGCCCATGCAGAGCAGGTCGGCCCTGAACTCCTTGGCGGCGGACAGCAGCCCGGCGCCGATGTCCTTGCTCACCGGCTGGAACTCCTTGGCCTCGGCCTCGATGCCGTGCCAGCGGAGGTAGGAGAGGATGCCGTCCACCGAAGGGCCGCGCCGCTGGTAGCCGGTGGCGTAGAGGATCTGGATCGCCGAGGCATGGTGCAGCCAGGGCAGCGCGGCGGCGATGGCCGCGGCGCTTTCCGCCGTGCCGTTCCAGGCGCAGCAGGCGCGTGTGCCGATGGTTTCGGGCGGCAGGCGCGGCGCGATCAGCACGGGCCGCCCGCTGTCGAAGAGCACGGCGTGCAGCGCGTCGGAGGAGGAGACATCCTCCCCGGCCTCCGGATGCGGCACGATCGCCAGGTCGTAGAGGCGCGACTGCTGGGCGACGAGGTCCTCCTCGCGCCCCGCCACGCTCTCGAAGGACAGGGTCGCCGCATTCGCCTTGTTGGCGGTGGCGGCGTTGGTGGCGATCTGCACGTCCTTGCTCGCCACGAAGCGGTCGAAGAGCGCCCGCACGCGATGGGCGCGGTCGCCGCTCTCGCGCTCGGTGGCGGCCATCATCTCCTCGATCATCGCCCCGGAGAGCCCTTCGCCGGCCAGCGGCGCCACGTCGCGCGCATCGACGCGGACATGCAGGCAATGGACGTGGCTGTGCCAGATCCGCGCCATCATCAGCGCCGTCTGGAGGGCGGCTTCTCCCGCGGCCGTACCGGTCAGGGGGAGAAGGATTCGGCGGTAAGCCATGGAACTTCTTCCTATAGGCCCGGTCCGGCGCGGCGGGTCAGGGCTGCTCCCTGAAGCGCCGCACGGACCGGAGGGTGGGCCTCGGCCCGGATTGTCCCGCCGCGAAGGCCGCGGGGCAAGTCGCGCGAGCGGGATGCCATCACGAAGCGGGACGTGGATGCAACCGGCCGTCGTTCAGGACCGTCGTTCAGGACCGTCGTTCAGGGCCGTCGTTCAGGCAGGTTGCAGCCGCGCCAGGAGGGCCGTGGCCGCCGCGACCGGATCGCCATCCGCCCGCACCGCTTCCCAGGTGAGCGGGCCGGGATCGCGGCGCGTACTGGCCTCCAGCACGGCGAGGTCGGCATCCGAGGCATCGTGGCGCCGCGCGGCGATGCGGTCGCGCAGCACCGTCATGGGCGCCTCCAGCCAGAGGCCCAGGAAGGGGCAGCCGGCCTCCCGCGCCAAGGCCTCGATTCCCGCGCGCTGCGCCGGATCGAGGAAGGTGGCGTCGGCGATCACCGAATGGCCGCCGGTCAGGGCCTCGCGCGCTTCCCGCAGGAAGGCGGCATAGGTTTCCGCCTTGCGCGCCGGGGTATAGGCTTCGGGCGGCAGGCGGGTTTCCGGCTCCACCCCGGCGAGGCGCTTGCGGATCTCGTCGCTGCGCAGCACCGCCGCGCCGGGCGCCACGCCGATCCCGGGTGCCAGGGCGCGGGCCAGCCAGGACTTGCCGGTGCCGGGCAGCCCGCCGATGGCCAGCAGGACGGGCGGGGCGGGTTCCAGGTAGCCCCGTGCCGCGCGCAGGTAGGGCAGCCCGTCCGTGCCGGCCAGGACCTCGCAATACGACCGCACCATGGCGCGCAGGGAGAGCCAGGGCGCCAGCCCGCCCAGCAGCCCGGCATCCCCGGTGCGGCCGAGATAGCGCGACAGGGTCCGGTTGGCCGCCGCCCGGCTGGCGCGCCGGTCCAGGTCCATCAGCAGAAAGGCGAGGTCGTAGCCGGTGTCCACCGTGGCCAGCGCCTCGTCGAACTCCAGCGCATCGAAGGCCACGGGCCGGCCCATGGGCCCGCTGGGCCAGAGCACGAGGTTGCCGAGATGCAAGTCGCCATGGCACCGCCGCACATGCCCGGCGGCGGCGCGGGCGTTGAGCAGCCCCCGCCGCGTCGCGAAGGCCGCCCCGAGATCGCCGGCCAACCGCTCCACCTCCGGCATCGGCAGACCCGCCCGGCGGCAGGACTCGACGGCGCCCGCGAGGACGCGCTGCATCGCCGCCTCCGAGTCCAGTCCCTCGATCACGGGCTGCGTGGCGTGCAGCGCCGCCACCGTGTCGCCCAGAGCATCCGCCAGGGTGCCGTCCACGCCGTGGCGGGCCGCGATCAGGTTCAGGAAGCCGTCGGCGGGCAGGGTCGCCATCTCCAGCACCCAGTCCACCGCCTCTCCGTCGCCATCCAGGCGGAGCGGCCCGCCGGGGGCGCGGGTGATGGCATGCACGGCGTGGTAGATGCCGGGCGCGGCGGGGGCGTTGATCTCCAGCTCCCGCCGGCAGAAGCGCTCCCGCGCCTCCAGCCCGGTGAAGTCGAGGAAGCTCAGCGCCACGGCCTTCTTCAGCTTCAGTGTGCGCTCCGCCCCGACATAGATGGCGGAGATATGCGTCTCCAGCGGCGCGGCTGCCCCGGTCAGCCGGGACAGCAGGGCGCCGGTCTCGCGCTGCTCCGGCGGCAGGCTCACGGGTAGAGGCGCTGCCGTTCCCACCCCTCGCCGGCCCGGATGAAGACCACCCGGTCATGCAGGCGGTAGGGCGCGTCCTGCCAGAACTCGATGCTGTCGGGGATCAGGCGGAAGCCGCCCCAGTGTTCCGGGCGGGGCACCTCCTCATCGGGGAAGCGCTGTTCCGCCTCCCGCAGCCGCGCCTCCAGCTCGGCCCGGTCGGACAGCGGCTCCGACTGGCGCGAGGCCCAGGCGCCGAGGCGGGAGATCCGGGCGCGGGAGGCGTAATAGGCATCGGATTCCGCCGGGGTGGCGTGCTCGACGCGGCCCTCCACCCGCACCTGCCGGTGCAGGCTCTTCCAGTGGAAGCAGAGGGCGGCGCAGGGGTTGGCGTCCAGTTCCCGCCCCTTGCGGCCCGTGTAGTGCGAATGGAACATGAATCCCCCCGCATCCACGCTCTTCAGCAGCACGATCCGGGCCGAGGGGCGGCCATCCGCCCCCACCGTGGCGAGGCACATGGCGTTCGGGTCGTTGGGCTCGCTGGCCTCGGCCGCGCGCATCCATTCGCTGAACAGCGCGACGGGATCGGTGCTCAGGGTGAAGTCCGTATTGGCGTCCATGATCCCTTGCCCTCTTGCCGGGTCGTAAGGCATGTGCCACCCCTCCGGCCCCGCCGCAACATCACGGCCGGTCGCATGACCGGTGCCTCGGGACCACACCGCATGACCGACATCGCGCAAGAACACAATATTCCGACGGGCAACCTGATGGCGGGCAAGCGCGGCCTCGTCATGGGTGTCGCCAACGACCGCTCCATCGCCTGGGCCATCGCCCGTTCGGTGGCGGCCCAGGGCGGCGAACTCGCCTTCACCTATCAGGGGGAGGCGCTGGAGAAGCGTGTCCGCCCCCTGGCCACCAGCGTCGGCAGCGACCTGGTGATGCCCTGCGACGTGACCGACGACGCCTCGGTGGAGGCGGTGTTCCAGACGCTCGGCGAGCGCTGGGGCAAGCTGGACTTCCTGGTCCACGCCATCGGCTTCGCCAACAAGGAGTACCTGCGGGGCCGCTACATCGACACGCCGCGGGAGGCCTTCCTGCAGGCGATGGACATCTCCTGCTTCTCCTTCGTCTCCGTCGCGAAGCATGCGGCCGCGATGATGAACGAGGGCGGCTCGCTGCTGACGCTCACCTACCTGGGCGCCGAGCGGGTGATGCCCCACTACAACGTCATGGGCGTGGCCAAGGCGGCGCTGGAGGCCTCGGTGCGCTACATGGCCGCCGACCTGGGCGACCGCGGCATCCGCGTGAACGCGATCAGCGCCGGGCCGATCAAGACGCTCGCTGCCTCCGGCATCGGCGATTTCCGCTATATCCTGAAGTGGAACCAGTACAACGCGCCGATGCGGCGCAATGTCGGGCTGGAGGAGGTGGGCAATTCCGGCCTCTATTTCCTGTCCGGCCTTTCGACCGGCGTGACCGGCGAGGTCCACCACGTGGATTGCGGCTACCATACCGTCGGCATGAAGAACCCCGACGCCCCCGACATCACGGTGGAGAAGGGCTGACCGCCCTTTCCCGCATTCCAGGCGCCCTGCCCCCATGTCGCACAACAGCTTCGGCCACCTGTTCCGCGTGACCACCTGGGGGGAGAGCCACGGCCCCGCCATCGGCTGCGTCGTGGATGGCTGCCCGCCCGGCCTGCCGCTCGACGAGGCGGATATCCAGCCCTTCCTCGACAAGCGCCGCCCCGGCCAGTCGAAGCTGGTGACGCAGCGGCAGGAGCCCGACGAGGTCCGCATCCTGTCCGGCACCTTCGAGGGCCTGACCACCGGCACGCCGATCGCGCTGGAGATCACGAACCAGGACCAGCGATCCCGCGACTATGGCGAGATCGCCGACCGCTTCCGTCCGGGCCATGCCGACCTCGCCTACCACCTGAAATACGGGGTGCGGGACTATCGCGGCGGCGGCCGGTCCTCGGCGCGGGAGACCGCGATGCGGGTCGCCGCGGGGGCGGTGGCGCGCAGGGTGCTGGGGCCGGAGATCCGCATCCGCGGCGCCATGGTGGCGCTGGGCGGCGACGGGGTGGACCGCTCCACCTGGAACTGGGCCGAGGTGGAGCGCAACGCCCTCTTCTGCCCCGATGCCGGCGCCGCCGCGCGCTGGGAGGAGCGGCTGATGGCGATCCGCAAGGCCGGCAGCAGCATCGGCGCCGTCATCGAGGTGGTGGCGGAGGGCGTGCCGCCCGGCCTGGGCGCGCCGCTCTATGGCAAGCTGGACGCCGACCTCGCCGCCGCGCTGATGAGCATCAACGCGGTGAAGGGCGTCGAGATCGGCGAGGGCTTCGCCGCCGCCGCCCTGTCCGGCGAGGAGAACGCGGACGAGATGCGCATGGGAGCGGAGGGCGAGGTGCTCTTCTCCGCCAACCATGCCGGCGGCATCCTGGGCGGCATCTCCACCGGCCAGCCGGTCGTCGCGCGCTTCGCGGTGAAGCCCACCTCCTCCATCCTCTGGCCGCGCCGGGCGGTGGACCGTTTCGGGGCGGATGTGGAACTGGTCACCAAGGGCCGCCACGATCCCTGCGTCGGCATCCGCGCCGTGCCGGTGGGCGAGGCCATGATGGCCTGCGTGCTGGCCGACCACCTGCTGCGCCACCGCGCCCAGAACCCGGATGCCCCCACCCGCGCCCGCCTGCCGCGCAACTGAGCGCCTCACGAAGACGTTTGATTGACCGATCCCGAAACTCGGGATTTAGCGGCGGTGCGGTTTCGGAGGGTTGATCCGTATGGCGTATGCGGCAGGGTCTCATCACGCCATCAAGGACGCGTTCCTCGATCTCGCCGGCGAGGAGGCATGGCTTCAGCGCCTTTCCGACATCAGCGAGGCCTCCCGCCGCCGTTCCTTCAGCGCCCGTGCCCTGCAACAGCGCCATGCCCTCGAACTCGCCCTGGCCCGCATCTTCGGCGGCGAGGCCCAGGCCAGCCTGGGCCGGCCAGGCAGCGCCGCCACCGAGGCGCGGGCGCTGGATTTCGCGCGGGAGGCGGTGGAGCTGGCCGCGACCCTGCCGCCCGGGCCGCGCGACCGGCTGCGCCACCTGCTTGCCGCCGGGCTGACGGGGCAGGCCAATCTCATCCCCCTCTTCCACATGCTGCGGGTGGCGAGCCTTCAGCGCTCGCGCGGCTTCATCGTGCATCATGCAGGCCTGATCGACGGCACGCCGCACGACCTGCTGATCCGGCGGGAGGAGGCGGAGGCGGAGATCGTCTGCGGGACGGCGCTCGCCGACGAGGGGCGTCCCCTGCACCACAGCGGCTGGTGCACGCTGGTGGACCGGGTGAATCCCGACCTGCACACCTGGCTCTCGGCGCATCCGGGCCGCTATGTCCTCAAGGTGACGCTGCCGGACGGCATCCAGGAGCCGGAGCACGTCGCCGAGCTGCACCGGCGTATCACCGCCCTCCTGTCCTCCCGCAAGCGCCACGATGCCGACCAGGCGGCGGTGCTGAAGCTCGATCCGCTGCTGGTCGCCGGGGCGCAGGCCGCGCTGCCCGCGGTGCTGCGCGCCCAGTTCGGCCCCGACACGCATCTCGCCATGGCCGGGGACCCCAGCGGCGGCAACATCCTGGTGATCGCCGCGCGGTCCGGGCGGGAGAACGGCATCGCCGCCGCCCTCTGCCGCCACGCCACCCTGGCGGCCTCCCGCCTCAGCGGCACGCGCCCCGGCATTCTGGCCATGTTCCTGGAGGACCTGAACCGGACGGAATGGCGCAGCCTGCGCGAGAGCCTGGAGCTGGAAGGGGCGGTGCGCCGCTTCCTCACCCAGCCCGCGGCGCGCCATGTGGTCGCGGTGAGCTGCGCCACCCGGATGGAGATGTTCGGCATGGTGCCGCCCGACGCGACTCCCGGTGGCGAGCTGCGCTTCCGCCACCCCTCGCATCCGCAGGGCCGCCTTTCGGCTTTGCTACCCTCGGTTGAGTCGTGCGGCTGATCCCGGCAGACCGCGCCGAATAGTGCGTTCCGGAAAACCTTGCGACTTTATGAATGTTGTTGTTGCAGGCCATTGCCCCGAGGGGCATTGTCGGCACGTTGCAGTGCAAAATTCGGGGAAGGTCGGATGACCGATAGCGAGCTCGAGAACGCACTCGAGGAGTTGGACCGTCTCATTAACGATCCGGAGATCAGAATGGATCCGGATCGCGTCTGGAATCTTCTTGCGCAGCTTCGTACGCAGAACCCTGCCGATGGCGCTGGCAGCCACGTCATGACTGCCACGCCGGCCGTTTCCGTCCAGACCACGGCCTGACGCCCCCGGGGAAGGCACGTCCCTCCCGGATCGATCCCGGCGGCAGGGCTCCGGTTCAGGAGCTCCCGTCCCGGCGGGCGGCGATCAGGAACTCCTTGTTCCCTTCGGGACCGGTGATCGGACTTTCCGTCACCCCGAGAACCGACCAGCCCTCCAGCCCCGTCCACCATTCCCGGATCATGTTGCAGACCCGGCGATGGACGTTCGGGTCGCGCACCACGCCGCCCTTGCCCACGGCATCCGGTCCCGCCTCGAACTGCGGCTTGATCAGCGCGGCGGCCCAGGCCCCGGGCGCCGCGAGGCCGAGCGCCGCCGGCAGGACGGTGCGCAGCCCGATGAAGGACGCGTCGCAGACCACGGCACCCAGGGGCTCCGGGACATGGGTGGCGTCGATGTAGCGGGCGTTCGTCCGCTCCATCACCACCACGCGCCGGTCCTGGCGCAGGCTCCAGGCCAGCTGGCCATGGCCGACATCCACGGCAAAGACCTTCGCCGCCCCGTGCTTCAGCAGCACGTCGGTGAAGCCGCCGGTGGAGGCGCCGACATCAATGCAGGTGCGCCCGTCGGGCTTGAGGCCGAAATGGCCCAGGGCATGGGCCAGCTTGACGCCGCCGCGCGAGACCCAGGGGTGTTCCTGCCCCCGCACCTGGAGGGGCATGTCCGGCTTCACCGGCTGGCCCGGCTTGTCCACCCGTGCCTCGCCGGAAAAGACCTTGCCGGCCAGGATCAGCGCCTGGGCCCGGGTGCGGCTCTCGGCGAGGCCACGGTCCACCAGGGCCTGGTCGGCGCGGGTCTTGCCGGCGGCGGGGCCGGAAGGGGCGCGCGGGGCGGGCGCCCCGGCCTCCGCCTTCCGATCCGCCTTCACGCCCTGGCGGGCGCCAGCGCCGCGCCCCCCGCAGCGGAGCCCAGGGCCGACTGCACCGTCGCCACCACATGGGCGGCGTTCAGCGCGGCCTCGTCGTACTGCTTCCGCGGGTTGTTGTGGTCGATGTAGCGGTCGGGCAGCACCATCGGCCGGAAGCGCAGCCCGCCATCCAGCAGGCCCTTCCAGGCCAGATGCTGCGCCACGAAGCTGCCGAAGCCGCCGACCGAGCCTTCCTCGATCGTCACCAGCACGCCGTGGTGACGGGCCAGCTGCTCCACCAGGGCCGTGTCCAGCGGCTTGGCGAAGCGCGCATCGGCCACGGTGCAGGAAAGCCCCTGCGCCGCCAGCTCGTCCGCCGCCTTCAGGCATTCCGCGAGCCGCGTGCCGTAGGACAGCAGCGCGACCGCCGTGCCCTCGCGCAGGATGCGGCCCTTGCCGATCGGCAGGATCTCGCCCCGCTGCGGCAGGGCGGCGAGCCCGGTGCCCTCGCCGCGCGGATAGCGGAAGGCGATCGGCCCGGCGTCATGGGCCGCCGCCGTGGCCGTCATGTGGACCAGCTCCACCTCGTCGGCCGGGGCCATCAGCACCATGTTCGGCAGGCAGCCGAGATAGGCGATGTCGAAGGACCCCGCATGGGTGGCGCCATCCGCGCCGACCAGCCCGGCCCGGTCCATGGCGAAGCGCACCGGCAGGTTCTGCAGCGCCACGTCGTGCATCACCTGGTCGTAGGCGCGTTGCAGGAAGGTCGAGTAGATCACGCAGAAGGGCTTCATCCCTTCCGTCGCCATGCCGGCGGCGAAGGTGACGCCATGCTGCTCGGCGATGCCCACGTCGAAGGTGCGCTTCGGGAAGCGCTTGCCGAAAAGGTCGAGGCCGGTGCCGGAGGGCATGGCGGCGGTGACCGCCACGATCCGGTCGTCGCGCTCCGCCTCGGCGATCAGCGCATTGGCGAAGACCCTGGTGTAGGCCGGCGGGCCGGGGGGCGCCTTCTGCTGCTCACCCGTGACGACGTTGAACTTCTGCACGCCGTGGTACTTGTCGGGTGCGGATTCCGCCGGGGCGTAGCCCTTGCCCTTCTTGGTCACGACATGCAGCAGGACCGGCTGCCCCTCATCCGCGTCGCGCAGGTTCCGCAGCACCGGCAGCAGCGCGTCGAGGTCGTGGCCGTCGATCGGGCCGACATAGTAGAAGCCCAGCTCCTCGAACAGCGTGCCGCCGGTCAGCAGCCCGCGCGCGTATTCGTCCGCCCGTTCCGCGGCGCGGGCCAGCGGCGCCGGGAAGCGCTTCGCCAGCTTGCCCATCACGTCCCGGATGGAGAGGAAGGGCCGCGAGGAGATGGTGCGCGACAGATAGGCCGAGAGCGCCCCCACCGGCGGGGCGATCGACATGTCGTTGTCGTTGAGCACCACGATCAGGCGGGACTTCATGGCGCCGGCGTTGTTCATGGCCTCGTAGGCCATGCCGGCGCTCATCGCGCCGTCGCCGATCACGGCGATGACGTTGCGCGCGTCGCCCTTCAGGTCTCGCGCCACCGCCATGCCGAGGCCGGCGGAGATCGAGGTCGAGGAATGCGCCGCGCCGAAGGGGTCGTACTCGCTTTCCGACCGCCGGGTGAAGCCGGACAGGCCCCCGGGCTGCCGCAGGGTGCGGATGCGGTCGCGCCGCCCGGTCAGGATCTTGTGCGGGTAGGCCTGGTGGCCGACATCCCAGATCAGCCGGTCGGCCGGCGTGTCGAAGACGGCGTGGATGGCCACCGTCAGCTCGATCACCCCGAGGGAGGCGCCGAGATGCCCCCCGGTGCCGCTCACCGCGTCGATGGTTTCCGCCCGCAGCTCACTGGCGAGTTGGCGGAGCTGTTCGGCCGAAAGGTTGCGCAGGTCCGCCGGGATGCGGACGCGGTCAAGCAGCGGCGTGCTGGGTCGTGACATGGGTCCTCCGGCCGCGTGGATGGTGTCAGTTCCTACGCTGGATCGCGTAGTCGGCGAGCTGGCGCAGAAGTTCCGCCTTCTCCCCGAAGCTGTCGAGATGCCGCCGCGCCTGGGCGACGAGGCGTTCGGCCTGGACCTGGGCGCGTTCGAGGCCGAGCAGGCTGACCAGGGTGGCCTTGCCCGCACCGGCATCCTTGCCGGTGGCCTTGCCCGCCTCCTCCACCGTGGCGGTGGCGTCCAGCAGGTCGTCGGCGATCTGGAAGGCGGCGCCGACATCGTGCCCGTAGGAGCAGAGCGCCATGCGCTGCGCGGCGGGCGCCTTGCCCAGGATCGCGCCGGCCTCGGCCGAGAACTCGATCAGCTTGCCGGTCTTGAGCAGTTGCAGCCGCCCGATCTCGGCCTGGGTCATGGGCTCCGTGGCGCTTTCGGCCAGGATGTCGAGCATCTGCCCGCCCACCATGCCACGCGCGCCGGAGGCCAGGGCCAGGTGCAGGCAGAGCTCCGCCCGCACCGCCGGATCGGGATGCGTGTCGGGCGCCGCCAGCACGGCGAAGGCCTGGGTCTGCAACGCGTCGCCGACCAGGATGGCGGTGGCCTCGTCCCACTGCTTGTGGACGGTGGGCTTGCCGCGGCGGAGGTCGTCGTCGTCCATCGCGGGCAGGTCGTCATGCACCAGCGAATAGGCGTGCAGCATCTCGATGGCGGCGGCGACGCGCAGCGCGGAGGCGCGGGCGACGTTGAACTGCCGCGCGCCCTCCAGCACCAGGAAGCCCCGCATCCGCTTGCCTCCGCCCATGGCGGCATAGCGCATCGCGGCGAAGAGCGGCGCCTCCCGCCCTTCCTCGCGCGGCAGCAGGATGTCGAGCGCCTGCTCGATCTCCCCCTGCGCGGCGGTGAGCGCCGTGGTCAGGGATGTCGGCATGGCCTGGCCGCTCATTCCTCGATCTCCCGCAGCGACGGACCGTTGGGGCCAGGGACGATCGCCTGCACGCGCTGCTCCGCCTCGTTCAGCTTCCGCTCGCAATGGGCCCGCAGGGCGGTGCCGCGGGTGTAGCTGGCGATCGCCGTCTCCAGGGAAGCATCGCCGCGCTCCAGGCTGCGGACGATCTCCTCGAGCTCGCGCAGCGCCTCCTCGAAGGAAAGCGTTTCCACCACGGGCGACGTGTCGTTCATGAACCTCGTTTCCAGAAGCCGGTCCCCGTTATCCATGTCTCAGGCATCCATCAGGGCCCGCACATGCGCGGCCACGGAACGGGCCAGCGCGTCCAGGTCGTAGCCGCCTTCGAGCATGGATACCACCCGCCCACCGCAGACCCGCCTTGCAACCGCGCAAATTTCGCCGGTCACCCAGGCGAAATCCGCTTCCGTCAGGCGGAGATGGGCCAGCGGGTCGCGGGCATGGGCGTCGAAGCCCGCCGAGACCAGGATGAGGCCGGGGGAGAAGCCTTCCACCGCGGGCAGGATACGCTCCGACCAGGCGGCCCGGAACTCGTCGCCCTTGGCGCCCGGCGGCAGGGCGACATTGAGGATATTGCCCATGCCGCGCTCGCTCGCGGCGCCGGTGCCGGGATAGAGCGGCATCTGGTGCGAGGAGGCGAAGAAGACGCTGGGATCGCGCTCGAACACCGCCTGGGTGCCGTTGCCGTGGTGCACGTCGAAATCCAGGATCGCCACCCGTCCCGCGCCGTGCACCTCCTGGGCATGGCGGGCCGCGACGGCGATGTTCGAGAAGAGGCAGAAGCCCATGGCCCGCGCGGGCTCCGCATGGTGCCCGGGCGGGCGCACGGCGCAGAAGGCCCTGGCGAACTCGCCGCGCATCACCGCATCCACGGCGGCGATTCCGGCCCCGGCGGCGTGCAGCGCGGCCTCGGCGCTGCCCGAGCCCATGGCCGTGTCGCCGTCGATCACCACATGCCCGTCGCCTTCGGGCCGCGTCGCCAGGATGGTGTCCACATAGCTGGCCGGATGCACGCGCATCAGCTGCTCGCGCGTCGCACGGGGCGCTTCCTCCCGCGCCAGCATCGAGAAGCACTGCGCCTCCAGCGCCTCCAGCACCACGCGCAGGCGCGCCGGGCGTTCCATGGCCTCGAAGCCCATGTCGTGACCCAGGCATGCCCGGTGCGTCAGCAACAGAAGATCCACTTGTTCTTCTTCCCCCTGCCCCGGCCCCGGCGGTCTGTCCCCCTGGGCCGGCCCCCCTCCCGCGCCGGGTCAGCCGGCTTCGGACGCGACCGTGTCCTTCCGCTTTCGCAGCGTGAAGCGGTACAGGCCCGCCCCCTCGCTGAAGCTGACGAGCGCATGGCCGGTCTCCCGGGCATAGGCCTGGAAATCCTTGACGCTGGCCGGGTCCGTAGCCAGCACCGTCAGCCGCGCCCCGGCAGGCAGGGATCGAAGGGCCTTGTTCGCCTTCAGCACCGGCAGGGGGCAGCTCAGCCCCTTCACGTCGAGCACCGTCTCGCTCATCGTCGCAATTCCATCACTCCAGCGCCAGGCTGTCCAGCACGGCGGAACCCGCCGGACCTTCCGGCCGGGCCGGTCACCGGACTGTGTCCGGCGGTGGTTCCTGTCGCGCCCCTCTCTGCCCGGCTCCGTGCCCCGCGTCACGTCCCGCTTCCATGACCACCGGCGGGGTGCCCCGGCGGCACGCGGTCCCGCTTGCCGGCCTCCCCGTCTTGCCGCAGCCTCCGGGGCAGGAGAACGAGGCTGGTCATGCGCATCAAGCTTGGCGTGGATCTGGGTGGCACGAAGACGGAGATCGTCGCCCTGGACGAGGATGGCCGCGTGCGCCTTCGCAGGCGCAGGCCGACACCCCGGGCCTATGACGACATCGTGAACAACATCGCCGCGCTGGTGGCGGAGGCGCAGGCGGAGTTCCAGGGCACCGATGCGAGGCCGACCATCGGCATCGGCATCCCGGGCAGCATCAGCCCCCATACCGGCCTGGTGCGGAACGCCAACACGCAGGAGATGAACGGGCATCCGCTCGACGTCGATCTGGCCAATGCCATCGGCCGCGAGGTCCGGGTCATGAACGACGCCAACTGCCTGGCGATGAGCGAGGCCGCCGACGGGGCGGGCCGGGGCTATCCGGTCGTCTTCGCGGTGATCCTGGGCACGGGCTGCGGCGCCGGCATCGTGGTGAACGGCTATCCGCTGGACGGTCCGAACCGGATCGCCGGCGAATGGGGGCACACCCCCCTGCCCTGGATGCGCGCCGAGGAGATGCCGGGCACCCATTGCTGGTGCGGCAACCCGAACTGCCTGGAGACCTATCTTTCCGGCCCCGGCCTGGCCATCGACACCTATGGTCCCGGCCACCGGGACGCCTCCGCGATCGGCGAGCAGGCCGCCGCCGGCGATGCCATCGCCCGTGCCGGGCTGGAGCGCCACGCCGACCGGCTGGCCCGGGCCCTGGCCAACCTGACGAACATGCTGGACCCGGACGTGATCGTGCTCGGCGGCGGCGTCTCGAATCTGGAGCACTGCTACCATGAGGTGCCGCGCCTGATGGAACCCTGGATCTTCGGGGATTCTCGCCGGATCAACATCGTGCAGGCGAAGCACGGGGACAGTTCGGGCGTCTTCGGCGCCGCCCGGCTCTGGGACCGCGGCTGAAGAACAGGAGCCGAAGTCCTCGCCACCGGAAGCCGGGCGGGAACTTGGCCGCCGAAATGTCCGGCCGGGCTTCTTGCCCGTCTCGTGGCGTGATGAGGTGACCGCAACTTGCCGGCAAAGTCTCCGTTAAGCCGGGGAGACCAGCCGGGAGAAGAAGGACCCTGAAACGCAGGGGAATCACTTCTCCACAGGGTCTGCCCAAGGAGACCAACAATGAACAAGACCTTGCTCTCGGCCTGCGCCCTGGCCCTGGCCCTCGGGGCCGGTGCTGCCTCGGCACAGTCGATGCCGGACACCCAGGCCCGGCCGGGCGCCACGCCCCGCGACAACAGCGGCGCAGGTTCCTCGGGCGTCGATACGCCGATGCTGAACCGGCCGGCAACGAGCCGTCCCGGCTATGGCTCCACGCCGCGCGACAACAGCGACGCCGGCTCCTCCCGCGTCAACAGCCCCCAGATGAACCGGACCGGCACCACCTATGCCGCCCCGGGATCGACGCCGCGGG
>NZ_BDLP01000079.1:0-14858 GCF_001950415.1 Roseomonas sp. TAS13 | reverse complement strand
GCGCGGAGCTGGCCGCCAGCCTGCCGGCGCGGTCCGGCGCGGCGCGGGCGGCGAGCCGGGGCCGGAAACCGGCCTCTACCTCGTCGACACGCTGGGCGAGCTCGGCCTCTTCTACCGGCTGGCGGGGGCGGCGGTGATCGGCAAGTCCCTGCTGGCGCCCGGCGGCGGGCAGAATCCGCTGGAACCGGCGCGGCTCGGCTGCCCGATCCTGCTGGGGCCGCATATGGGCAACTTCGCCGACGTCACCGCCCGGTTGCTGGCCGCGGGCGGGGCAGTGCAGCTTCCCCCCGCCCCGGCCGCCGATCCGGCCATGCTGGCGGATGCCGCGCACGGCGTGCTAACCGATACGCGGCGGGCGGATCTGTTGCGGCAGGGTGCCGCCCGCGTCGCGGAAGGGGCATCGGGTCTGGCGGAGGACGTCGCCCGGACGATCGCGGAGCTGCTGCCCCAGCCGCCCACCCCGGGAACCCCCCGGGAGTGCCAGGAAGAGAGGACCTGACCGAGCCGATGCGTGCCCCCGAGTTCTGGAGCGGGGACGGCGGGGGAGTGCTGCCCCTGCTCCTGTCTCCCCTGGCCGCGCTCTACGCTCAGGCGACGGCCAAGCGCGTCGCCAAGCCGGGCTGGAAGGCCCCGGTGCCGGTCATCTGCTGCGGCAACGTCACCGCCGGCGGCGCCGGCAAGACGACGCTGGCGCTCGACCTCGGCCGGCGCTTGGCCAATCGCGGCATCAACGTGCATTTCCTTTCGCGCGGCTATGGCGGCAAGCTGAAGGGCCCGTTGCGGGTCGATCCGGCGAAGCACGACAGCCATGACGTGGGCGACGAGGCCCTGCTGCTGGCCGCCGAGCGCCCGGCCTGGATCTCCGGCGACCGCGCCGCCGGCGCCCGCGCGGCGATCGAGGGCGGCGCGCAGGCCATCGTCATGGATGACGGGCTGCAGAACCCGACGCTGGAGAAGGACCTGTCGCTGCTGACCATCGACGGCTCCTACGGCTTCGGCAACGGGCACGTGATCCCGGCCGGGCCGCTGCGCGAATCCGTCGGGACCGCCGCCGCGCGCTGCCGTGCCGCGATCCTGATCGGCGAGGACCGCACCGGGGCGCTGGCGAAGCTGCCACCGAGGATGCCGGTGCTGCGCGGCAAGCTGGTGCCGGGCCCGGAGGCCAGGATGCTGGTCGGGCAGCCGGTCTTCGCCTTCTGCGGCATCGGCAACCCGCTGAAGTTCTTCGCCAGCCTGCAGGAGGCCGGGGCGGTCATCGCCGGCCGCGCCGCCTATGCCGACCACTACCCCTTCGACGCCGGCGACCTGCGGGAGCTGCTGGCCGAGGCCGACCGGCTGCGCGCCATTCCCGTCACCACGCGCAAGGACTTCGTCCGCCTGCCCCAGGCTTTCCGCGCCCGGATCACGGTGCTGAACATCACCCTCGCCTGGGAGGAGCCGGCCACCATCGAGGCGCTGATCGACCCCCTGGCCCAGCAGGTGCCGATCCCGGCCTGAACGAAAAGGGCGCCCCCACACGCCATCGGCAAAGGCCGCCCAGCCCCTGCCACGTGGTGCGTCGCGACCGGGGTCCGGCAGGGAGCACCCCGGCCCAGGTTGCCAGGGTTTCATTTGCCGCGGCTGGGCCATTCACCTCGGATGCAGCCGCAACAACCCGCCGATTCCCCCATGCCGCATCGTCACGCCACCGGGCGCCGCACCCTTCTGCTGGCCTCCTCGCTGCTGCTCGGCCTCGCCCTGCCCGCCGGGGGTCCGGGGGAAAGGCAGGGCCTTATCCCCTGGGGGAGCGCAGCGCCAGCAGCGCCGCGCTCCCCGGGCGGGCGGCATCAGCCCTGCAGGTAGCGCGCCCGCAGATGCCGGGTGAAAGCCGCGGGATCGAGCGGCCCGCCGGTCGCTTCCCGCAGCAGGTCCTGGAAGCCGAGGCTCGCGGCCTTGGCATGGATGTTGGGCCGCAGCCAGCCGAGCAGCGGTGCGAAATCGCCCTGGGCCAGCGCCGCGTCGATCCCCGGCACGGCGGCGCGGGCGGCCGCCATGATCTGCGCCGCCGCCATGGCGCCGAGCGTGTAGGACGGGAAATAGCCGAAGGCGCCGTCATACCAGTGGATGTCCTGCAGGCAGCCGCGCCGGTCGTCGGGCGGCACGATGCCGAGCAGGTCGCGGAACCCCTCGTTCCAGGCGCCCGGCAGGTCGGCCACGGCGAGGGTGCCGCCGATCAGCGCGCGCTCCAGCCGGAAGCGCAGGATGACATGTGCCGGATAGGTCATCTCGTCGGCATCCACGCGGATGAAGCCGCGCGCCACCCGCCGCCAGAGCCGGCCCAGATTGGCACCGTCGTAAGCCTCCGCCGCGCCCCCGAAGGCGGCATGGAGCTGCGGCCCCAGCCAGGACAGGAAGGCGTCGGAACGGCAGGCCTGCACCTCGATCAGCAGGGATTGCGATTCATGCGCCGCCATGCCCGCCGCCTCGCCCACCGGCTGGCGCTCCCAGGCTTCCGGCAGCCCGCGCTCGTAGAGGGCATGCCCCGTCTCATGCGCCACGCCGAGCAGCGCCTGGGCGAAGTTCGCCTCGTCGTAGCGCGTGGTGATGCGCGCATCGGCGGGGGTGCCGCCGGAGAAGGGATGCGCGCTCTCGTCCAGGCGCGCATGGGTGAAGTCCAGGCCGATCCGCTCGGAAAGCTGGCGGCAGAGCCTCTTCTGGATCTCCACCGGGAAAGGCCCGGCAGGCTCCAGCGGCGCCGGGCGGCGGGCCTGGATCGCCTCCGCCTCGGGCAGCGCCTCCTTCAGGAAGGCCTCGTAGGCGGCGAAGACCGGCTCCACATCCGCCGCCCCGATGCCGCGCTGGAACCCGTCCATCAGCGCGTCATAGGGGGCGAGGCCCGTGGCCTCGGACAGCGCCGCGGCCTCCTCGCGCTGCAGGCGCACCACCTCCTCCAGATACGGCCGCACCATGGCGAAGTCGGAAGCGGCACGCGCCCGGCGCCAGACCTTCTCGCAGGCGCTGTTGGCGCGCGAGACCGCCTCCACCAGATCCCCCGGCAGGCAGGCGGCGCGGGTATGGGTCCGGCGCATCAGGTCCAGGTTGGCGGCATCCCAGGCCTCCGCCGGAGGACTCGCCTCGGCGGCGGCGAGGTCCTCCGCCACCACGGGCGCCGTCAGCAGCTCGTGCGACAGCCCCGCCAGCACGGCGAGCTGCTCGCCGCGCGAGGCGCCGCCTCCCTCAGGCATCATCGCGGAGGCGTCCCAGCCCAGCATGGCGTGCGCCTCGCCCAGCGCGCCGATGCGGTTGAAGCGGGACTTCAGGCGGAGATAGGGGTCGTTCGTCATGCGGGGTCCTTCAAGCGGCGCCAGGCGAAGGCGGCGAAGACGCCGGCCAGGGCCAGGGCGGTGCCGTACCAGGTGATGGCATAGCCGAGATGCGGGTTGCCGGGGCGCGGCATGGCGCGGGCCGGCTGCGGCAGGGAGCCCACCGGAGCGGCTCCGGATGGCGTGGCCGGGGCAAGACCCGCCGCCACCCCAGGCAAGCCCCCCGGCAGGCTGGGAGCATTCCCGTTGGCCTGGCCTCCGGGCGCCGGTCCGGTGCCGGACGATGATGGGGCGGCCGATGGCGCGGCCAGGGCCACCAGCGCATAGGGCGCCACCCGCGGCAACCCCAGGGCCGGGCCGATCACCGCCGGATCGAAGGTGTAGAAGCGCCGCCCGGCGGGATCGTCGCTGGCGGCGAAGAGGCTGTGCCCATCGGCGGGGCGGACCCAGCCGGTGACGCTCACCACCCCCTCCGGATGGCCGACCGGCGCCCTGCGCTCCAGCGGCACCCAGCCGCGGTTGACCAGCACGGGCGGGCCGTCCGCCCGTTCCAGCGGCGTGACCAGGAAGGCACCCAGCACGGCGTTCCGCACCTCCAGCCCGACCAGCGCCTCCCGGTCATGCAGGAAGCGCCCGGTGGCGACGACCCTGGAAAGTTCCTCCGGCGGGTCGCGCAGAACCCGGGGTGGGCCCGCCTCGGCGGCATCGACACGGGCCAGGATATCGGTCTTCCAGTGCAGGCGCCGGACCTGCCAGTTCCCGAGTTCCACCAGCACCACGAGGACAGGCAGGACGCAGAGGAGAGGAATCAGCAGGCGGCGAAAACGTGTCATGAGGCGCTTCAGGTTGAGCCGGGAAATTCCTGCCCTCTCCACCACGCGACGTCCAGCCATCCCGGGTCCCGCACCGGTCCCACCCGTCGCGCCAGGCCCAACGACCTTTTCCCTCGCTTCCGCAATGAGGCAGACTGCCCGGCGACAGCGGGAAGGGGGGGGTTCCGATGGTCCAGGTCCGGGTGTCGCCGGCGGAGTTCGACGCTGTGCTCGACAGGCTCGGCGAAGGCGTTCCGGATGCCGCCGAATACGTCCGGTTGACGAAGTTCGTGCTCGACATGCCCGATGCGACGCGGCTCAACGGGCTCGATCCCTTCTCGGACGACTACCACCGGGGAGTCCTCGACCTGTATCTGGCGCTGCGCTCGCGCCCGGACGAGGAAGGCGCGGGCGGCTACACCCCTGAGCGCGACGAGGCACCCTCCTACGACGTTCCGGAGGCGATCTGGACCGGCCTCGTGCCCTGGAGCTTCCGTGACGCAGCCATGACGGGCGAGCATCTCTATGCCTGGGGACACATTCTGCGGCATCTCGGCCTCGGACCGGGTGGCTCGGTCCTCGAATACGGCCCGGGCAGCGGCCAGTTGCTGCTCATGCTGGCCCGCATGGGCTACCGCGCCTGTGGCGTCGACATCGACCGGGTCGCCGTGGAGGTGATCCGGCAGCAGGCGGCCAGGATGAGCCTGCCCATCGAGGTGGAGCAGGCCCGCTTCGGCGAGGGATTCGGGACGGAGCGCTTCGACGCGGTGATGTTCTACGAAGCCTTCCACCACGCGATCGACTTCCAGGCGCTGCTGCGGAGCCTGCACGACCGGATCAAGCCAGGGGGGCGGCTGTTGCTATGCGGCGAACCCGTGGTCGAGGCTCCCCGCCCTGACGTTCCCTATGCCTGGGGCCCGCGTCTCGATGCGCTGTCGGTCTT
The DNA here is from genome assembly GCF_001950415.1 of Roseomonas sp. TAS13. NCBI lineage: Bacteria > Pseudomonadati > Pseudomonadota > Alphaproteobacteria > Acetobacterales > Roseomonadaceae > Roseomonas > Roseomonas sp. TAS13. The sequence goes on along the minus strand of NZ_BDLP01000079.1, from coordinate 9,801 downwards.
CTGCATGCGCCGCTTCGGCTGGATGGAGCTGGGCTTCTCGCAGGATTTCCTTCTGGAGGCGGCACGGCGCGCCGGATGGCAGGTGGTGTTCCACTCCTTCCCCGGTTGCGGCCGGGCCAACCTCTATGTCCTGACCCCGGCGGCAGGCGGCGAGGCGCCTCAGGCGGCCGGGCGGCACATCCCATCCCCGCAGCCAGGCATCCCGGGAAGCGAAAACGAGGCCCTGCTCCAGTCCATCCTGGCTTCCACCACCTGGCGCGCCACGCGGCCGCTACGCCGGGCAGTGCACTGGCTTTCCCGCCGTCCCGGGCAGCCACCGGCCTGATCCGGGAGCACGAACAAGGCGTTCCTTCTTTGGAAGCCCCATTTTTCCACCTGCTGCTGGGATTCGGGCCGCAAAGCAGAGGCCACCACCCGGCGCCCCCTCAAGCCCGGGATCCGGGGCGAGAGGCGGAGCCTTTCCCCCGGCGGGCCACCACGAAGCGCGACACCGCCAGGGGAGGACAGCCGTTCGGATCAGACCGTGACCTCGCCCTCTTCCGTTCCGTCCCAGTAGGTGATGCGGCTGGCCCGGACCTTGATCAGCGTCAGGCCCGGCGTGTCCGCGCCCTGCTCGAACCACCGGTCCAGGTCCTTGGTCCAGTGTTCCTGGAAGGCGCCCTTGTCCCGGATCAGCTCCGCCTCTCCCTCGACAGCGATGAAGAGCGGCCTCTGCCCGAGCAGCCCCTGGCTGCTGGTGAAGGACAGCGCCACCTTCGGATCGCGTTCGATTTCCCCGACGGTATGGGTGCTGTCCAGGGCGAAGAACCAGGATTCGCCCTTGTACTCGACATCGCCATTGTTGCTCATCGGCCGGCTGGCGATGTGGCCGTTCCCGGCATGGGTCGAGAACATGCAGTGGTCGATCTTGCTCATCAGCCTGGACAGATCGCCCAGGCTCATCTGGCTGGTCGTGTGGTTCATCGGCCCTCTCCGGCAGCTCACCGGGGATGAACGCGCGCCGATGCCCATGTTTGCCGCGTGCCGGCGGCGCCGGCCGCCGACGGAGCTCCCGGAACGCCCCGGCCCGTCAGTGCGCGGCGACCGGCCCGGCGCCCCACCAGTAGATGAAGACGAACAGGAACAGCCACACCACGTCCACGAAGTGCCAGTACCAGGCGGCGGCCTCGAAGCCGAAATGGCGCCGCGGCGTGAACTGGCCGGCATAGGCGCGGAACCAGCAGACCGCCAGGAAGATGGTGCCGACGATGACGTGGAAGCCGTGGAAGCCGGTCGCCAGGAAGAAGACCGAGGGATAGATGCCGCCGTTCACGAAGGCGAAGGGCGCCTCGCCATACTCCCAGAACTGGAAGAAGGAGAAGCTGAGGCCCAGCAGCACGGTGATCCCCAGCCCCTGCAGCACGGACTTCCGGTCGCCCTCCAGCATCGCATGATGCGCCCAGGTCACCGTGGTGCCGGAAAGCAGCAGGATCATGGTGTTCAGGAAGGGCAGGCCGAAGGGGTCGAAGGTATGCACCCCGGCGGGGGGCCAGACAGCGGGCGCGGAGGCGCCGGACACATGCTCCGGGAACAGCGCGAAGTGGAAATAGGCCCAGAAGAAGGCCACGAAGAACATCACCTCGGAGGCGATGAACAGCGCCATGCCATAGCGCAGGCCGATCTGCACGATCGGGGTGTAGACGCCCGGGGTGCGCGATTCGCGGATCACGTCGCGCCACCAGCCAGCCATGCTGAACAGCACGCCCAGGATACCGAGGCCCAGCACCCAGTGGATGTTGCTGTGCGCGAAAAGAATGATCCCCAGCAACATCGTGCCCGCCGAGAACGAGGCGATCATCGGCCAGGGCGAGGGATCGACGAGGTGATAGGGATGCTTGTGGAGCGGCGGGGCGTCGGGAATGTCGGTGCCGAGGGTCCCCATGGTCGTTTCCGTGCTGGCCATTACGCATCCCGTTCGGATTCACCACGGCCGGGCGCCGCAGCTTTTGGTTACGCCATCAATCCCGCGAAATCCGGCCCCGATCAAGTCGGGAGAGGGTGAGGCGCGGTGCCGGACGGAAGGCGCCCCCTCACGGCGTGGCGGAAGCCGCCTTGCCCACATGCGGCCCGGCATGGGCCAGCGCTCCGGCGCGCTGCGCGTCCTCCAGCGTGCGGAAGAAGGTGTAGCTGAGCGTCACCGTGCGGATGTCGCGCGTGTTCGGGTCCTGGAGCATCGCCGGATCGACCCAGAAGGTCACCGGCATTTCCACCTTCTGCCCGGGCTGGAGGGTCTGCGCGTCGAAGCAGAAACAGGCCGTCTTGTGGAAATAGGGTCCCATCACCTCCGGCGTGACGTTGTAGAGGGCAATGCCCTCCACCGGAGTCGCGGCCCTGTTCTCGGCCTCGTAGAAGGCCAGACCCTGCTCCCCGGGCTTCAGCGCCATGCTCCGCTGCGCCGCCTCGAAGCGCCAGGGCAGGCCGGGATGGGTCTGGGCGTCGAATCGCACGGTGATGCCACGCTCCCCCTGCGGCGCCCCGGGGGCCGCCGGCCCGCCGATCCGCGGCGTGCCGTTGTAGCCGGTCACCTGGCAGAACAGCGTATAGAGCGGCACCGCGGCGAAGGAGACGCCGACCATGGCCGCCGCCGCGCCCAGCGCCGCGAGGCCCAGGCGGCGGTTGCGGCGCGCGAGCTCCGTGGCGGGGCGGGGGGAAGGGGCGCGATCGCTCGGCATGACCATGGGAGCAGTAGCGCCCCTGGCCCCTTCCGCTCAAGCGGAACCCGGCCCCCATGGCTGCTCCGCGTGCCCGCTCCCTCGCCGTATCCCGGAAAGGCGCGGGATGCCGCGGATCTGTCCCGCAAACTTGTTCCGCACGGGCATGGGCCGGAATTGTCCGGCCTGGCCGATCGCCCCAGGATGCCCCACCGATCAGGAAGGAAGCGACATGGTGGCCGACCATCCCAGAATCAGGACCGGCGAGGACAGCGCCGACCGCACCGGCTGGCCAGCCGGTGCGGCTGTCCTGGTCTTCGGCCTGCTGGGCGCCTGGCTCCTCGCCCGCGGCCCGGCGGAACACGAGGCGCCCATCCCGGTCGCCGCCCAGCCGGCGCATCCGCCCTCCGCCCCGCCTGTCCTCGCCCCGCCCGTCACTGCCCCGTCTGTCACCGCGCCGTCTGTCACCGCGCCGCTCCCGCCCGCTGTCCGCCCGGCGCCCGCGCCCGCGCCCGCGCCCGCGCCAACCGCCGCCATGCCAGCGCCCCCCGCCACAACCCCGGCCCTGGCATCGCTGGCCCGGCTGTTCCTGGACTATGACGGCACCGTCTGGCGGGCCACCGGCCGCCTGCCCGACGAGGCCACCCTCCACCGCGTGACCGAGACACTGAACGGCGCCTTCGGCACCTCGGCAGTCCGCACCGATCTGGTGATCGACCCCGCCGCCGGGCCCGCGCCCTGGATGGGCTGGTTCGGCCAGACCCTTCCCGCCCTGCGCCTGCCCGGCCTGCGGGCGCTGTTCCAGCCCGGCCAGCTGCGCATCGGCGGCAGCCTGCCCGATGCCGAGCGCGACCGGGCCATCGCCACCCTGCGCGCGCAGCTGCCGGACAGCCTCCGAATCGCCCCCCTGCCGGACGCCACCGGCCTGCGGGTCGAGGATGCCACGGCGGCCTCGATGCGTGCCCTGGCCGTCCTGCCGGGCAGCTTCAGCCCCGTCATGCTGGTCCAGGCGCTGAACATCTCCATCGTGAACTTCCCGACCGCCGGCGCCGAGATCCCGCCGGAAAGCCTGCCCCTGATCCGCGAGGCCGCCACCCGGCTGCGGCAGTTGCCGCCCGGCACGGTGATCGAGGTCAGCGGCCATACGGACAACACCGGCGATCCGGAGATCAACCGGACCCTCTCCCAGCGCCGGGCCGAGGCCGTGCGCGCCGCCCTGGTCGCCGGCGGCGCACCGGCGGACCAGCTGGTGGCCAAGGGCTATGGCAGCGGCCAGCCGGTGGCGGACAACGCGACCGAGGACGGCCGCTTCCGCAACCGCCGCATCGAGTACCGGGTGGGCGGGTAGCACCGGCCTCCACCCCCCGGGAGAGGCGCCGCCTCTCCCGGCCCCTCTCCGCCGGGGACCGAAGCCGGTCCCCGGACCCCGGGCTTGCGTTGGCTCTCCGTGGTGACCATCAGCCTGCGGGTTGATCCCTGGGAGCAGGTGGAGAGGTGGGGCTCCCGAGAGAAAGCAAAGACACCTTGTCCGCGCTGGTGGCACCGGCCGTCGCCGGAGAGCATGGCTCTCTGGCATGATCCGGCGTCAGCGGGAGCCAACGCATCGGGTCCAGGGCCCGCAGGGTCCTGGCGGATGGGGGGCCCGGGGGAAAGGCAGCGCCTTTCCCCCGGGGGTCAGGACCGGAGGCTCAGGAGGTCTGTGACATCCGGGCGATGGCGATCAGGTAGAAGAGCAGCACGAGCCCCAGCAGGGCGGCCAGGATGGCCCAGTTCCGTGCCCGGCGGCGGCGGTGGAAATCCACCTTCTCCTCCGGGGTCATGCGGACGGGTTCGGGCTCAGCCAAGGATCAGCCGGTCGGCCGCCAGGGCGGCGAAGAGCAAAGCGAGGTGCAGCAGGGAGAAGCGGAAGCAGCGCTTGGCCGGGGCGTCCTTGGTCAGGCTGCGGCCCTGCGGGTCCTGGTCGTCGCGCAGCACCTTCCAGGCGCAGAACACGAAGCCCAGCCCGAGCAGCACCGCCGCCACGCCATAGATCGGCCCGGCGAGGCCGAGCGGCCAGGGCGACACCGCCAGCGGGAAGAGCACCAGCGTGTAGAGCATGATCTGGCGCCGCGTTTCCTTCGCCCCCGCCACCACCGGCAGCATCGGCACCCCGGCGCGCTGGTAGTCGCCATGCGCCCAGAGGGAGAGCGACCAGAAATGCGGCGGCGTCCAGGCGAAGACGATGGCGAAGAGCAGCAGAGGCAGCAGGTCCACCGAGCCGGTCACGGCGGCCCAGCCGATCACCGGCGGGAAGGCCCCGGCGGCGCCGCCGATGACGATGTTCTGCGGCGTCCGGCGCTTCAGCCACATCGTATAGACGAAGACGTAGAAGAGGATCGAGCCGGCGAGCCAGCCGGCGGCCATCCAGTTGGTGGCCAGCCCCATCACCACGACCGAGGCGATGGCCAGCACCACGCCGAAAGCCAGCGCCTCCTCCGCCCGGATGCGCCCGGCGGGGATGGGGCGGTTGGCGGTGCGGCGCATCACCGCGTCGATGTCGCGGTCGTACCACATGTTGATGGCCCCCGCCGCCCCGGCTCCGACGGCGATGCACAGCACCGCGACCGAGCCCAGAAGCGGGTTGATGGAGCCCGGCGCCACCAGCATCCCGATGAAGCCGGTGAAGACGACCAAGGTCATCACCCGCGGCTTCAGCAGGGCGAACCAGTCGCGGATCTCGGAAAAATCGGGGGTGGATGCGTCGAAGGGGGCCGCAGCCCCCTCCTCGCCGACAGCGCTCTGGCTCATGCCGGGCTCTTTAGCGGATCCTCGGCAGTTCGTCGAAGGTATGGAAGGGGGGCGGGCTGCTGACCTGCCATTCCAAAGTCGTGGCCCCCTCGCCCCAGGGATTGGCCGCCGCCCGCTCCTTCCGCGCGAAGGTCAGGTAGATCACGTAGAGGAACAGCAGCAGCGAGATGCCGGAGATGAAGGCGCCGACCGAGGCGACCGCGTTCCAGCCCCAGAAGGCGTCCGGATAATCCGGGTAGCGGCGGGGCATGCCCTGGGCGCCCAGGAAGTGCATCGGGAAGAAGGTCAGGTTCACCCCGATGAAGGTCATCCAGAAATGCACCTTCCCCCAGAATTCCGGGTACTGGTAGCCGCTCATCTTGCCGATCCAGTAGTAGAACCCGGCATAGATGCCGAAGACGGCGCCCAGCGATAGAACATAATGGAAGTGCGCCACAACATAATAGGTGTTGTGCAGGATCACGTCCACCGAGGCATTGGACAGCTTCACGCCGGACACGCCGCCGACAGTGAAGAGGAAGATGAAGCCCACGGCAAAGAGCATCGGCGTCTTGAACTCGATGGAGCCGCCCCACATCGTGGCGATCCAGGAGAAGATCTTGATGCCTGTCGGCACCGCGATGATCATCGTGGCCGCCATGAAATAGGCCCGCGTGTCCACCGAGATGCCGGAGGTGAACATGTGGTGCGCCCAGACCACGAAGCCCACCACCCCGATCGCCACCATGGCATAGGCCATGCCGAGATAGCCGAAGATCGGCTTGCGGCTGAAGGTGGACAGCACGTGCGACACGATCCCGAAGGCCGGCAGGATCATGATGTAGACCTCGGGGTGGCCGAAGAACCAGAACAGGTGCTGGAACAGCACCGGGTCGCCGCCCCCTTCCGGCTTGAAGAAGGAGGTGCCGAAGTTCCGGTCGGTGATCAGCATGGTGATCGCGCCGCCCAGCACAGGCACCGAAAGCAGCAACAGGAAGGCCGTCACCAGCATCGACCACACGAAGAGGGGCATCTTGTGCAGCGTCATGCCCGGGGCGCGCATGTTGAAGATGGTGGTGATGAAGTTGGCCGCCCCCAGGATCGAGGAGGCGCCGGCTAGGTGCAGGCCGAACAGCGCCATGTCCACGCCCATGCTGGGCTGGTACTGGCTGTCGGACAGCGGCGGGTACAGCGTCCAGCCCGTGCCGGCCCCGCCGACGAAGAGGCTGGCGACCGTCAGCGCCAGGGCCGGCACCAGCAGCCAGAAGGAGATGTTGTTCAGCCGTGGGAAGGCCATGTCCGGCGCGCCGATCATGATCGGCACGAACCAGTTGCCGAAGCCGCCGATCAGCGCGGGCATGACCACGTAGAACACCATCAGCACGCCATGGGCGGTGACGGCGATGTTCCAGCTCTGCCCGTCGGCGAAGAACTGCAGCCCGGGCTCCAGCAGCTCCAGCCGCATGATCATCGACAGCCCGATGCCGACGATCGCCGAGACCAGGGCGAAGCCGATATAGAGGGTGCCGATATCCTTGTGGTTGGTGCTGAAGAACCACCGCGACACGAAGCGGGGCTTGTGGTCGTGGTGGTCGTCGTGATGGGTATGGGCGTCCGTGACGGTGGCCATGGCTTCTCTTCCGTCCTCTCCGCCCTTACGGGCGAGCCTCCGCGACTTCGGTTTTCATCTCGTCGGGCCAGCCGGGGCCCCTGCCCTCGGCGAACTTCGTCTTCGCCTGTTCCACCCAGGCATCGAACTCCGCCCGGGGCACCACGCGCACGGCGATCGGCATGAACCAGTGGTTGGTGCCGCAGATCTGGTTGCACTGGCCATAGAAGGTGCCCTCCCGGTCGGCCTCGAACCAGGTCTCCATGGCGCGGCCGGGGATGGTGTACTTCTGCACGCCCAGCGAAGGCACGAAGAAGGAATGGATCACGTCGTGCCCGGTAGTCAGCACCCGCACCTTCGCGCCCACCGGCACCACCAGCGGATTGTCCACCGCGAGGTTGCGCAGCTGCCCGGGCTTCAGGTCGGCCTCGGCGATGGGATAGCTGTCGAAGGCGAAGTTGCCGTTGTCGGGATAGCTGTAGTGCCAGTACCACTGCCGCCCCTGCACGCCGATGGTGATGTCGGGGTCCACCGCCCGGTCCTCGTAATAGATCAGGCGGAAGGAGGGGATGGCGATCACCAGCAGGATCACCACCGGAATCACCGTCCAGGCGATCTCCAGCACCGTGTGGTGGCTGGTGCGCGACGGCGTCGGATTGGCCGAGGCGCGGTAACGGAAGACCACCCAGCCCAGCAGCCCCGCCACAAAGGCGGTGATGATGACGATGATCCACAGCACCAGGTTGTTGAAGTCGTGGATCGCTTCCTTCACCGGCCCCGCGGCGGCCTGGAGGCCAAGGCCCCAGGGGGTCGGCGCCCCGGTGGCCCCGGGCACGGCGTCCTCCGGCGCGGCGGCGCCCGTTCCCTGTGCCCATGCCGTGGCCCCGGGGGTCAAGGAGGCCAGCACGGCCCCCATGAGCCCTCCGGCCAGTGCCGTCGCGATTGTCCGCCGCATGCCCCGCCCCGATGATCCCATTGCCGGATACTTATGCCGGCCGCCGTTCCGGTCCCTCGCGCCGCTGCCGCCACGGGGGGCGGTGCCGCGCCTTTGTTTCCGGACCGGTGCCCGGTCCTTGAACCATGGGTAAATCACGCGCCAGCGGGAGTGACAAGGTGCGGCGGCGTCAGCCGGGCAGATCGGGGGCCGCCGGCTCCCCCTCCACCTCGGTCTCCACCTCCTCGCTCACATGGTCCGTCATGTCGGTGAGCATCGAGCGCACATGCTCGTCTCCCACGGCATAGAAGACCTGCCGCCCCCGCCGCTCGGCCTGCAGCAGCCGCGCGGCGCGCAGCAGGCGCAGGTGGTGGGAAACGAGGCTGCCGGAGATCCCCAGGCGATCCGCGATATCCCCTACCGCGACCGCCGAATCGAGGCAGGAAAGAATGATCCTCAGGCGCGTGGGATCGCTCATCAGCCGGAAGGTCTCGGCGAGCTCCACCACCTGGTCCTCACCGATACGCCCACGAAATTGTCGCATGGCGCGCAGCTTCGTCCGCGCCGGGCTTTCGCGCAAGCACCGGCCGGACCTCGGCCCGTTCCCCCCGGCCTGCCCCCCGGCCCGCCCGCGGCACCCATGCGGCCGCGTCGCCCATGCCACCGCGCCGGCGGCCTTGACCGGAAGGGGCGGCGCCACGACCTTTTCCGGCAGTATCTCTGGAGATGATGGCGGCCATGAGCGAGCTGACCAAGGCTGTGAGCGACGAGACCTTCCAGGCCGATGTGCTGAAGGCGCCGGGCCCCGTGCTGGTGGATTTCTGGGCCGAATGGTGCGGCCCGTGCCGCCAGGTGGCCCCGATCCTCGACGAGGTGGCGCGGGACTATGCCGGCAAGCTCACCGTGGCCAAGGTGAACATCGACGAGAATCCGGGCTCGCCGAACGACTACGCGGTGCGCGGCATCCCCACCATGATCCTGTTCCGCGACGGCAAGCCGGTGGGCACGCTGGTCGGGGCGCAGCCGCGCAGCAAGCTGCGCGAATGGCTGGACAGCAACCTGGGCTGATCCAGGAACCGGGGGAAGGCGCGGCATGAACGAGACCCCTGGCACTCCGGCGGTCCCCTCGTCCGCTCCTTCCCCGCCCGCGGCCCCGCCCGCCCGGCCCCATGGCCCGGCGCGGCGGCACGGGCCGGACTATCTGGGCATGGGCGTGCTGCTGGGGGTGGTTGCCGCCATCCTCGCCATCTGGTGGATCTTCCCGGCCCTGATGCGGATCGTGAACTACAGCGACTGCATCGGCTCCGGCCGGATCACCGGGTGTTGAAGCAGGCGGTGGGTCGCGGCCGTCAGGCCGGCGGCGTGCCGTTCGCCTTCAGGATCTCGCCTGCCAGATAGAGGCTGCCGCAGATCAGCACCCGAGCCGGGCGGCCGGGATCGGCCTCGCGCAGCAGGGCCTCCAGCGCATCCGCCACATGGGGGCCGATGCGGGCCATGCCGCCGCTGGCGGCCACGATCTCCTCCGGCGTCATCGCCAGGTGCTGGCCCGGTTCGGCCACGGCCCAGACCGAACTGGCCCGCGGCAGCAGCGGGCGCAGGAAGTCGTCGGCGGCCTTGGACTTCTTGATCCCCACCAGCAGATGCGCCGGCCGGTCGCCCCAGGCGCGCAGATGCTCGGCCAGAACCTCCCCGGCCCCGGCGTTGTGGCCGCCATCCAGCCACAGTTCCCAGCCCGGCGGCAGCATCGCCGCCAAGGGCCCTGTCTCTTGATCACATCTACGCACAGCTCCACCGTAAGGCGA
>NZ_BDLP01000078.1:0-14901 GCF_001950415.1 Roseomonas sp. TAS13 | reverse complement strand
GGGCCTGGGGACCGGATCCGCGGGGCGGGAAGGGCAGGGGGAGGGCGGGTAGGCAGGGCATCAGAGGGCGCGGAAGCCGAAATCGCCCAGCGTCTTGAAGCCGAGGCGGATGAGCACCGTGGTGGAGGACGGATAGAGCGCGCCGGAGGTCTGCTCGGCATAGGACTTGTAGAAGCGGGTATCCAGGATCAGGCACTCGTCCTCGTAGGTGAGGTTCGCGCCGACCGAGACGCCGCGCTTGAACTCCAGGTCGTAGCGGCCGAAGGCGCCCGTGGACCAGTGCTGGCCGACCTTCACGTTGGCGGAGCCGTAGACCTCCCGCCGATAGGTGGCGGGCGTCAGGTAGTCCTTCGGCACGGAGTAGAAGTAGCCGGCCGTGGTGCTGACCGGCACGCCCGTCAGAGGGCCGAGATCGAGCCGCGAGGAGACGTCGATCATCTGCCGGTCGAGGCTGCTCTTGTCGAAGCGGCCGCGGCCGATCACGCTCAGCCAGGGCGTGGGCGAGACGCGGACGCGGGCGACCAGGTCGGAGACCTCGTCGCGCAGGCCGGAGCGTGCCGCGAAGACCTCCTCCTTGGAGGCGCGGTAGGACTGGCCGACCAGCCCCTCGATCTGGCCCCCATTGGGGAAGAACCAGGCCGAGCGCAGCGCCGCGTCGATGCGGGAGCCGCCTTCCTGCCGGTCGCGGCCGGTGAAGCGGTTCAGCGAGAAGAGATTGGCGTCGGTGAACTCGAAGTCGAGGCTGTCCTCGTTCGGGATCAGCGTCTGGCGGCCGGTGGCGGGGCCGGTCACGAACTGCACATGCGGCTCGATGAGCTGGCTGCCATAGGCGCCGGCGGAGCGGATGAAGGGCATGCGCCAGTCGATGGCGGCGCGGACATTGCCGGTCGCCGTCTCGCGGCTGTTCACCGAGGCGCGGAAGGGGGCATCGTCGAAGTCGTTGACGGAATAGCCCATGGCGTCGCCCTGGAACCTGAAGGTCCAGAGGTCGCCCAGCAACCCGTAGCGCGGCAGGTCGTAGGTCAGGCGCGTGGAAAGGCGGCGGGTATCCGTGCCCTCGGTGCGGAACAGGAAGAAGTCGGAGGTGTCGATCGTCGCCAGCCCGCCCAGGCTGTCGGGACGGAAGGCGTGCTCGACGAAGATGTTGGGCAGGACATAGGGGATCTGGCCCACGTCATCGACGTCGCGCAGGCCCTGATAGGCGCGGCCGTCGATCTTGGCGTAGGTGTCGGTGCCCCAGAAGCCCTCGGCGTAGAGGTTGCTCGTCAGCACCCGCTGGGTCGGGAAGCGGAAGGCGCGCAGATAGGTCTCGGAGGTGGCGCGGTTGGCGTTGAAGCCGACGCGCCAGTTCTCGTCGATGTTGAAGCTGCCCTTGCTGAAGACATGGCTGCCGACGCCCTTCTCGCCATTGGTCTGGTTGCCGTCCAGCTCGCCGATCGAGCCCTGGATGTCGATCTGGCCGAAGTTGAAGCGCCGGCGGTAGCGGGCGGCCAGCGAGGGCAGCACGCGGGTCGAGACGGTGGGCGTGAGCGTCAGGTCGGAGCTGCCGTCGATGGCCCAGTAATAGGGCAGCTCGACGAAGCCGCCGAGGTAGCGCGTCTGGCCGAAGGAGGGCGAGAGGAAGCCCGAGGAGCGCGGCGCCGAGGGGTCGGGCATGGAGAGATAGGGCGAGTAGAAGACCGGCCAGCCGTCGAGCCGCACCTGCGCGTCGCGGAAGCGGATGCGCTGGGCTTCCTCGTCGCGGGTGGCGAGGCGGGACTGGATCTGCCAGAGCGGCGGGCGCGTCGGGTCCTCGGCGCAGAGGTTGCAGGCCGAATAGACCGGCCGCGTCATGTCGGTGATGGCGCCGGCGGGGCGGTCGGTGCGGCGGGCGCCGTTGGCCACCAGCTTGCCGTTCTGGGCGAGCAGGGCGCTCACCCCTTCCAGCACGCCGTCCTTCATGTTGCCCGTCAGCTCGGCGCGGTCGGCGAAGAGCACCTGTCCGTCCGGCTGGAGGAGCTGGACATTGCCTTCCGCCGTGGCGACGCCGGTTTCGCGGTTATAGGTGAACTTGTCAGCGCGCAGGATCTGCTCGTTCTGCCAGGCCTCGACATGGCCGGTGGCGGTCACGACCTTGCTGTTGTCGTCGTAGTCCACCTGGTCGGCGGTGAAGGTGACGGGGGCGTCGCGGTCCGCCGGGCTGCCCAGCAGGCTGCCGAAGGCGCTGCCGGCGCTGGGCGCGGCCGAGGGCTGGGCGCTGGCGCCGGGCGGGGCTCCGGCGGGCACCTCGGTGGTGCCGGCGCCGGCCATGGGCAGGGTGCCGCCCGTCTCCTGCGCGCCCAGCGGTCCCGCGAGCAGCAGGCAGAGGGCCGTGCCGCCCAGCAGTGCCGGGCGCCGCGCCCTTCCGCGGGGGGGCCGGAGGGCGGCCCGGAACGCGGTGGGGAAGGCTCCCCGGGACGCCTCCTGGGATGCCTCCCGGGACGCTCCCCGGGGTGAGGCCTGTCGGCGCATCAGCCGTCCTCCAGATGCAGCAAAAGGGTGAGGGCCAGCAGCAGGCCGGCCAGGGCGGGTGCCCAGGCGGCCAGGGCGACGGGGAGGGTGCCGGTCTCGCCGAACTCCCCCGCCACCCGGTCCAGAACGAAGAGGGCGAAGCCCGCCGCCACGCCGAGGCCCAGCATCTGCGCCACGCCGCCGCGCCGGGCTTGGCGCATGGAGAAGCCGGCCGAGAGCAGCGCCATGGCCAGGCACAGCACCGGCAGGGCCAGCAGCGACTGGTAGTGCAGGCGGTGCCGCACCGCCGAGAAGCCGGCCGATTCCAGCACCCCGATGAAGTCCGGCAGCGCCCAGAAGGACAGGGTGTCGGGGCTGGCGAAGCTGTCCTCGATGCGGGCGGGGGTCAGGTCGGTGGGCAGGGCGATCCGCATGGGGTCGGAGGCGCGGCGGTCCTGCCCGAAGGTCACGGCGTTCTCCAGCACCCATTCGCCGACGCCGCCATGGCTCTGCAGCTCCGCATGCGGCGCCTCGACGCGGGCCAGTGGCTTGTCGTCGCCCGACAGGCGCCAGACGCTGACATCGTCGAGCTTCAGGGCGGCGCGCTCGATCCGATTGCTGTTCGCCGCCGGCCGCCCGGCCAGGATGGCGACGCCCTGCGGGTCCAGGGCCCGGTCCGCCTGCCGCAGCCAGAGCCGCCCGCCCGCCAGGGCGGTGATGCCGGAGGCGTTGCGCAGGTAGATGCCGTCCAGCCGTTCCGCCCGGGCCAGCATGGCGGAGGAGAGCGGCGAGATGCCGGTGGTGGCGACGATGCCGATCACCAGCGCCACCACCGCAGGGCCGGTCAGGAAGCCCCAGGCGGAGATGCCGGCGGCGCGGGCCACCACCAGCTCCGAGGAGCGGGACAGGCGCCAGAAGGCGACGATGCCGCCCAGCAGCATGGCGAAGGGCAGGATCTGCAGGGCCATGAAGGGCAGGCGCAGCCCGCCGATCGTGGCCACGATGCCGAAGCTGGCCTCCGCCCGGGTGGCGGCGCGGCGCAGCAGCTCGATGAAGTCGAACAGCGAGACCAGCCCGGTGAGCGCCAGCAGCAGGGCCAGGACCATGGCCGTGAAGCGCCGGGCCACATAGAGGGTGAAGGTGAGGGGCAGGCTCATGCGGCGGCGAGCCGCCGGCGGCGCGGCCAGCCGGGCATGCCCGACAGCACCCAGGCGGAAACCAGGCCGGGGCCGACCGCGTGCAGCCAGATCAGCGGCACCAGGGCGTTGTTGCGGGCGGCGAGGTTGCCCACGGCCAGGCCGAGCGCCAGCAGCCCGACCACGGTGCCGACGCCGACGCCGATGGCGAAGCCGCCGCCATGGCGGCGGAAGCCGCTGGCCAGGGCGGTGGCCAGGCCGACCAGGGCGAAGGACAGGGTGGTCAGGGGATTCGAGAGGCGCTGGTGCGCCTCGGCGTAGAATTTGCGGATGTCGCGCTCCGGCAGGTTCTCGGCGGGGTCGGGGTGCAACAGCTCGCTCACCGAACGTTCCCGCGAATCGCGGTTGCGGGAATCATCGTCGCTCCGGCCGGTGCGGGCCAGATCCACGCTGTTCTCGCCGAAGGTGAGCACCGCGAGGCGCAGGGTGGGCGGGGTTCCGGGGGGGCTGCCGGCGGGCGGGGCCACGCGCTCCACCTGCTGGCGCTGGCCGTTGAGCAGGATCACCCGGGGTCCGCTCGGGGTCTGGGTGATGCGCCCTTCCTCCGCCAGGATGGTCACCGGGGCGCCGGCGTCGCGGCTGTCCTGCACCAGGATCCCCCGCAGCGTGCCGTCGCGCTCCCGCAGCCGGGCATAGACGGTGAGGTCGTCGCCGACGCTGCTGAAGACCCCCTCCTGCACCAGGATCGCGGCCATCTGGTTGCGGATCTCGAACTGCCAGGTGCGGAAGGCGGTGTGGCTCATCGGCACCAGCCAGAGCTGGAGCATGAAGCAGAGGCCGGTGGCGATCGCCGCCAGGTACAGGGCGGGGCGGGAAAGCTGCCACTGCGACAGGCCGGCCGCGCGCATTACCACCAGCTCCCGGTCCGTGGACAGGCGCACATAGGTGAAGAGCGTCACCACGAAGGTCGCGATCGGCAGGATCACGGCGAAGAAGGAGGGCATCAGCAGCCCGGTCAGTTCCAGGAAGACGGCAAAGGACAGGCCCCGGTCGAGCACGAGCTCGATGAAGCGGAGGCTCTGGGTCAGCCAGATGAGCAGCGCCAGCCCCACCGTGACCGCGATGAGGGCGACGGCGAGCTGGCGGAAGATGTAACGATCCAGCCGTGACATGGCGGGGGCAACCTATCCAGCCGAGGGGGCGCCGGCAAATCGGCGCCCAGGAACCGCCAGCCTCTACAGCCTTTCCGTGGCCTTTCCGAGGCTTGTCATGGCTTCTTCGCGAAACCCGGAAACCCGCTGTTGCAGATGGGTGCCGCTTGCGGGGGCCGGGGCGGGCGGGTTCAGCCCGGAAAGACCTTACCCGGGTTCATCAGCCCCTGCGGGTCCAGCGCCGCCTTGATCCGGCGCATCGCCTCGTATTCCGCGCCGCCGCGCCAGTCGGCCAGCATGTCGGTCTTGAGCCGCCCGACCCCATGCTCGGCGGAGAAGGAGCCGTCCAGGTCGCGGACCACGGCGTTCACCGCCTCCATCAGGTCATGGGCGCGGGCCATGAAGGCGGCGGGTTCCATCCCCTCGGGCTGGACCACGTTCATGTGGATGTTGCCGTCGCCCATGTGGCCGAAGGGCACCGGGCGGCAGCCGGGCACCAGGGCCCGCATGGCCTCGGCCGAGCGGCGGATCATCTCCGGCACCCGGGAGACCGGGACGGAGACATCATTCTTCACATTCCCGCCGGCGCGCTTCTGGGCCTCGGCATGTTCCTCCCGCAGCCGCCACAGGTTGGCGGCCTGGGCTTCGCTTTCCGGCAGGGCGGCGTCGAGCACCTCGCCAGCCTCCAGCGCCTCCTCCAGCACCGCCTCCATCAGCCCGCGCAGGTCGGCATCGGGGCGGGAGGAGGCGAGGTCCACCAGCACGTAGTGATCGGCGCGTCCGGCAAGGGGCAGGGTCGCGCCCTCGATCAGGCTCGTCACGAAGTCCATCCCGGCGCCGGACATGTATTCGAAGGAACGGACGCTGCCTTCGTCCCGGTCGCGGAAGCGGCGGAACAGGGCCAGGGCCGCGTCCTCGTCGGCCATGGCGCAGAGGGCCAGGGCGGTGGTGCGGGGGCGGGGGAAGAGGCGCAGCACGGCGGCGGTGATGATGCCCAGCGTGCCCTCGGAGCCGGCGAAGAGCTGGCGCAGGGCGAAGCCGGTGTTGTCCTTGCGGAGGCGGCGCAGCCCCTCGATCACGCTGCCATCGGGCAGGACCACCTCGATGCCCATCAGCAGGTCGCGGGCATTGCCGTAGCGGACCGTGTTGTTGCCGCCGGCATTGGTGGCCAGCACGCCGCCGATGGTGGCGGAGCCCTCGGCGCTGAGGGACAGCGGAAAGAGGCAGCCCGCTTCGGCGGCCGCGTCCTGGGCGTTCTTCAGGATCACCCCGGCCTCCGCCACCATGGTCATGTCCACCGGGTCGATGTCGCGGATGCGGTTCATCCGGGCCAGGGAAAGCACCACCTGCCGCCCGCTCTCGTCCGGCATGGCGCCGCCGACCATGGAGGTGTTGCCGCCCTGCGGCACCACGGCGACGCCCGCCTGGCCGAGCAGCCGCATCGCCGCCGCCAGCTCCGCCGTGTTCGCCGGACGCAGTAGGGCCGGCGAGGCGCCGTGGTAGAGGCCGCGCCAGTCCGACAGGAAGGGCTCCATGTCCGCGGGATCGGTGACGAGCCCGCGCGGGCCCAGCAGGGTGGAGAGCGCGTCCAGCAAGGCCGGCGGCAAGGTGGTAGGGGCGTCGGTCATGGTGCCCCAAGGGATGCCAGTTGGCCCTCCCCGGTCAAGAGACCGCGATGAGAGTCGCGTGGCGAGGTCCGGCGCCGGGCGTCAGGTGCGGTGGATGACCTTGCGCGGCCCTTCCTGCCCAACGGCGCAGAGATGGAAGGCGGGGCGCAGGGTAGCCTCGGGCTCGTCGTCCTCGATGGGCGGCAGCGGGCGCAAGGGAGAACTGGCAGGGGATTTCGGAGTGCGGCGCGCGGCGACCTCCTGCGGCAGGCCGAAGGCAGTTCCCCGGGCACCGAGGCCGCTGTCGCAGGACATGGCGGGCTGGGGCGGAATCGGGGCATCGGAGGACCCCGCGGGAGTGGCCATCGCCGCGCCCGACATCATCAGAAAGAACCCTGCCATCGCCACCCGCATCCCGTCTGCCCTCCGCTGTTGCAGTTATACAACTCCGCACGCCTGAGATGGTAATTCTGCCACATATCCTATTGACTGTGGCCAATTTCCAATCGGCGTTTCCAACGCGAAGCCGAAGCCCTGGTTTCGGCGTTGGGCGGGCACAGCAACCCGAACGGCAGAGGTAGGCTCGATGAGCGACCGCCCAGACCCCACCGGCACCGGCCCCGCCGGCGGCCCCGACAATGACGACGACCTGGATCTCGGGATCGGGATTCCGACCGTCGTGAGCATCATCGACACCGCCCGCCAGGTGGACGAGCTGGTCGAGGACGAGGAAAACGAGGATCTGCAGGACGAGGAGGCGCTCGACGATTCCGATCCCGAGGGCCTCGCCGAGATGCTGGAGGAGCAGATCACCGCGCTGAACGAGGACGAGCAGGCGGCGCTGATCGCCCTCGCCTGGATCGGGCGCGGCGACTACGAGGCCGAGGACTGGGAGGAGGCGCTGCGCCTGGCGCGGGAACGCAACGAGCGTGGCGACGCGGCCAGCTACCTCACGGGCATGGAGATGCTGGGCGACCTGCTCTCCGAGGGTCTGGAGGCGTTCGGTATCTCGCCGGAGGAAACGGCGCGCTGAGGGCAGGCCCGGCCTCCCCTGCCCCGGAGCCCCTGCCGGCCCGGCCGTGTCCGGTTGGAGGGCGTCCGGCGAAGGGGAGCGCGGACCGGATGCCTTGCCCCGCGGTCCCCCCCCCCGTCGGCATGGGG
This sequence comes from Roseomonas sp. TAS13, assembly GCF_001950415.1. NCBI lineage: Bacteria > Pseudomonadati > Pseudomonadota > Alphaproteobacteria > Acetobacterales > Roseomonadaceae > Roseomonas > Roseomonas sp. TAS13. The sequence goes on along the minus strand of NZ_BDLP01000078.1, from coordinate 7,377 downwards.
CGGCGTGGGGCGGCTCCGCGCCTTCAGCCGCGCATCATGCGGGGGCCATCCAGCCCGGCGACCTCGCGGACCAGCTTGCGCCGCACGGCGTTCTCGAAGGCGTCGAAGTCGGCGGCCGAGATGAGAAAGGCGCCGGGACCGCCGATCACGTTTTGCGCGTAGTACTGGTCGAGCGGCAAAGGCGGCATGCGGCCATAGGCGGGGCGGTCGTTCATGATGGGCAGGCCGTTGATCACGATCCCGTCCGCCACGGCGCGGTCCCGCGCCTCCTCGGCCGGCGGACCGCTGTTGTTCACCCCGTCCCCGGACACGTCGATCACGCGGCGCATCGCCTCGTAGGGCATGTCGCCCAGCAACTGGTGCGAGAAGTCGATGCCGCCCGAGATCGAGGTCCAGGACAGGGACTGGCGCGGGGCGCGGTCCAGCGCCCCGGCCCAGTTCTCCGCATCGGTCTGGCTGGCGATCTGGGTCCAGGGGATCACCAGCCTCTGGTACTCGGCGCCCGCCCATTCGACATAGGCCAGGGCGATGCTGCCGATCATGCCGCCCCGGATCGCGGCCACCACGCGGGGATCGGTGACCGCCTTGCGGTAGCCTTCCCGCTGCAGGCGGGCCTCGTCCTCGTCGATGGAGCGCGACACGTCCACGGCGAGCACGAGGGCGACGTCGACGGGTTCCGCGGCGCGGGCCAGCCTGGGATGGGCCAGGAGGCCCATGGCCCCACCAGCGATCAGCAGGGATCGACGGCGCATCAGCACACTCCCGAATGACCAAGGGGGAGTCAGTGCATCAGGATCGCAATGTGCGTCGCAACAGAATTCGGACCGGTGAAGTCACGAATGCGGGAAAGCCCGGCTTCCGCCTCGCCTGTCGCGGGAGATGTCCCGGGTCCAGGCTTCCTGGTGGGAGCCGGTGCGGGAGCGGTCAGGCCAGGCCATGGGGCGCGGGCAGCAGGACCGGAGGTAGCGTGGCTGCGTCCGGCACCCAGCCCGGCCCGGTGCCAGGGGCCCCGTTGACTGCCGTCCCGGCCGGTGTTCCCGTGGATGCCGGGCGCAGCAAGGGCGTGGCGAAGCCCGCCGCGACCGGCACCTCCACAGGCCAGGAGGCGCGCCAGCGGTCGCCCTGCGCCATGCCGACGCAGAGGCCCACCGGCCTCACCCCCGCCGCCGCCAGCAGGGCCAGCCCGGCCAGGGCGGAGCTGCCGGTGCTGATCACGTCGTCCACCAGCAGCACGCGGCGCCCCGCGAGCCGGTGCAGCACGCGCGGGTCCAGCCAGATGCGGCGCTCGTCCGTCGCGGTGGAGGAAGAGACAGGCACCGAGGGGGCGTCCGTCCCGTACCAGCGCTTGCGCGAATAGCCGGCGGCGACCCAGTTGGAATGGCCCAGCGTCTCGGCCACCGGGGCGGCCAGGACATGGCCCAGCGTCGGCAGGCCGCAGACCACCTCCGCGCCCAGGGGCCGCGCCGCCTCGGCCATCCAGCCGGCCAGGGCTCGTACCACTGCGAAGGAGGCCTGGTTGGCGATGAAGCCCGTCACCGCGATGGCGCCATAGTCGCGCAGCGGCAGCCAGAGGCGCGAGCCGTCGGGCATCGGCGCGGGGAAGCGGTGCCCGTAGGGCGGGCCGGGGTCCTCGGACGCCGCCGAGAAGGATTGCCAGAACTCCATGCCGCCGCCGGTGCCATGGCGCGCGGCACGGGTCCAGCGGCAAAGCCGCATGCCCGTTCCGTGCCCCCGGCGCCGGCGCCCGAACGGGCCATGGCGGGGTGGCGCGGGGCGGTCTATCCTGGAGCGGTCTTCACGATTTGGATAACGGATCGCAACATGATGGCCTCCCGCCGCGCGCTGCTGGCCGGCTCCGCCGCCGCTGCCTTCGCCATGACCCATTCGCGCTGGGCCGAGGCCCAGTCGCCGTCCGGGGTCATCGTCTTCGCCAAGCAGATCGACGACCTGATCAGCCTCGATCCGGGCGAATGCTTCGAGTACACGGGCTCCGAGATCTGCGGCAACGTGTACCAGAAGCTGGTGACCACGCCGAACAGCAACCCCTCCCAGCTGGTGGGCGAGCTGGCGGAGAAGTGGGAGGCGTCGGAGGACGGCAAGACCTTCACCTTCACGCTGCGGGAGGGGCCGAAATTCGCTTCCGGCAAGCCGGTGACGGCGGAGGACGCGGCCTGGTCGCTGCAGCGGGCGGTGATCCTGAACAAGACCCCGGCCTTCATCATCAACCAGTTCGGCTACACCAAGGACAACGTGGCGCAGATGATCCGCGCCACCGGGCCGCGCACGCTGGTGATGCAGACGGCGCAGGAGACGGCGCCGACCTTCCTGCTCTACTGCCTCTCCGCCGTGGTGGGGAACGTGGTGGAGAAGGCCGTGGCGATGTCGCACGAGCAGAACGGCGACCTTGGCAATGCCTGGCTGAAGCAGAACTCCGCGGGCTCCGGCCCCTATGCGGTGCGTGCCTGGCGGGCGAGCGACAGCGTGACGCTGGAGGCCAACCCGAACAGCACCGTGGCGCCGAAGACGAAGCGCGTGATCCTGCGCCACATGCCCGATCCCTCGGCGCAGATGCTCGGCCTGCAGCGCGGCGACATCGACATCGCGCGCAATCTGAGCTCCGATCAGATCCGGCAGACCAAGGCGGACAGCAGCTTCAAGGTCCAGTCGCAGCGCAAGGCCAGCCTGCTCTATGTCGCGATGAACCAGAAGCATCCGATCCTGAGCAAGCCGGAGGTGCGTCAGGCGATCAAGATGGCGATCGACTATGACGGCATCCAGAAGAACATCGTGCCTGACCTCTATGCGGTGCATCAGGCCTTCCTGCCGGAAGGGCTGCCGGGCGCGCTGACCGACAAGCCCTTCCGCCATCAGATCGCCGAGGCCAAGGCACTGCTGGCCAAGGCGGGGCACGCGGACGGGTTCGAGATCACCTTCGACTACGCCTCGGTCTCGCCCATCAGCGACATCGCGCAGGCGATCCAGGCGAACCTCGCCGAGATCGGCATCCGCGTGCGGATGCTGCCGGCGGAGCAGCGGCAGGTGCTCACCCGCGTCCGCGCCCGGCAGCACGAGATCTCGATGAGCCGCTGGGGCAGCGACTACTTCGACCCGAACTCGAATGCCGAGACCTTCGCGGTCAACACGGACAACAGCGACGACGCGCGCAACCGCACCTCCGCCTGGCGCTCCTCCTGGCTGATCCCGGAATACTCCGCCCAGGTGGTGGCCGCGGCGAAGGAGCGCGACCCGGCGAAGCGGACGGAGATCTACCTGAAGCTCCAGAAGGAACTGCAGGAGCACGGCCCCTTCGCCTTCGTGTTGCAGGAGATCGAGGTCTCGGTCAGCCGCAAGGGCGTGAGCGGCTTCGACATGGGCCCGATGAACGACCGCCACCGCTATGTGGAGATCGTGAAGGCCTGAGACGGGCTCCGGCGCTCCCCGTGGGCGCCGGTCCGGTGGCCTCCGTGAAAGCACAGGCTTGGCAGCCTCGCGCCGGGCGCTAGGCTCGGGTTTCCCCGCGAGGTCCGAGGCAAAAGCGATGACCACCCGACGTGCCCTGCTGGCCGGCTCCGCCGGCGCCCTGGCCCTGCCCGCGCTGCTGCCGGGCCAGGGTTCCGCCCTGGCCCAGTCGCCGCCCGGCGTGGCGGTGATCGCCAAGCAGATCGACGACATCATCAGCCTGGACCCGGCCGAGAGCTTCGAATTCTCGGGCAACGAGCTCTGCGGCAACATGTACCAGAAGCTGGTCCGCAACGACGAGAAGGACCCGACCAAGCTGACCGGCGACCTCGCCGAGCACTGGGAGGCTTCCTCGGACGGCAAGAGCTTCACCTTCCGGCTGCGGAAGGGGGCGAGCTTCTCCTCCGGCAAGCCGGTGACGGCGGAGGATGTGGCCTGGTCGCTCCAGCGCGTGGTGGCGCTGAACAAGAGCCCGGCCTTCATCATCAACCAGTTCGGCTATACCAAGGACAACGTGGCGGGGATGATCCGCGCCACGGCGCCGGACGCGGTGGTGCTGGCCACGGCCGAGCCCGCCTCGCTGAGCTTCCTGCTCTATTGCCTCTCCGCCAATGTGGGGGCTGTGGTGGAGAAGGCCGTGGTCGCCTCCCATGAGGCCAATGGCGATTTCGGCAATGCCTGGCTGAAGCAGAACTCCGCGGGCTCGGGGCCCTTCATGCTGCGCGCTTGGCGGGCCAGCGACAGCGTGACGCTGGAGGCCAATCCGCACAGCGAGACGCCGCCGAAGACGAAGCGGCTGGTGATCCGCCATGTCGCCGACCCCTCGGCACAGCTCCTCGGGCTGCAGCAGGGGGATTACGACGTGGCCCGCAACCTGCAGGCCGACCAGATCAAGGGGTTGCAGGGCAATGACCGCTTCCGCATCCTGGAACAGCGGCGGGCGATGGTGATGTTCCTGTCGCTGAACCAGAAGAACCCCTTTCTGGCGAAGCCCCAGGTGCGGCAGGCGATCAAGTGGGCGATCGACTATGCCGGCATCCAGAAGAACATCGTCCCCTCGACCTATGCCGTCCACCAGGCCTTCCTGCCCGAGGGCCTGCCCGGCGCGCTGACCGAGAAGCCCTTCCAGGCCGATGTGGCGAAGGCGAAGGCCCTGCTGGCCGAGGCGGGGCATCCGGAGGGGTTCGAGATCGGCTTCGACTACTTCTCCGTCTCGCCCTATGCCGACATCGCCCAGGCGATCCAGGCCAACCTCGCCGCCATCGGCATCCGCGCCCGCATGCTGCCGGCAGAGCAGCGGCAGGTGATCACCAAGACCCGCGCCCGGCAGCACGACATCGCCCTGGTCTACTGGGGCAGCGACTATTTCGACCCGCACAGCAATGCCGAGGCCTTCAGCATCAACACGGACAACAGCGACGACGCCCGGAACCGGACCCTGGCCTGGCGGGCCTCCTGGCCCATCCCGGACCTGTCGAAGCGGACGGTCGAGGCGCTGCGCGAGGGCGACGGGGAGAAGCGGGCCGCGCTCTACGAGGCGTTGCAGCGGGACCACCAGCAGTCCAGCCCCTTCGTCATCCTGCTCCAGGCGATCGAAGTGGCCGTGACGCGGGCCGGGGTTTCGGGCATGAGGCTCGGCGTGATGAGCGACCAGACCTCCTACGCCGGTATCAGCAAATCGTGACACCCCATTCCTCGCGCGGAGGAGGGCTCCGTTGAGCCCCGGCCGCGCACGCCTGAAGGCGCTGGCGGCCACCCTTGCCAGCGTCCCGATCACCCTGTTCGGCCTGACCCTGGTGACCTTCTTCATCGGGCGGGTCATGCCGATCGACCCCGTCATCGCCATCGTGGGCGACCGCGCGCCGCAGGACGTGGTGGAGCGGACCCGGCTGGAGCTGGGCCTCGACCAGCCCCTGCCGGTGCAGTTCGTCCGCTACCTGGGCCAGTTGCTGCATGGCGACCTGGGCCGGTCGGTGATGACCTCCAACACCGTGACGCGGGACATCGCCAACTTCTTCCCGGCGACCTTCGAACTGGCCACGGTGGCGATCATCCTGGCGGTGCTGATCGGCGTGCCGCTCGGCGTCTGGGCCGCCAGCCGGCAGGGCAGGGCAGTGGACCAGGCGGTGCGGCTCTTCAGCCTGTCGGGGCATTCCATCCCCGTCTTCGTGCTGGGGTTGGTCAGCCTGCTGGTCTTCTATGCGAAGCTGGGCTGGCTGCCGGGGCCGGGGCGACAGAACGTCGCCTACCAGGACATGATCGACGTCCACACGGGGATGCTGACCATCGACGCGGCGCTGGCCGGGGAGTGGGACGTGTTCTGGGACGCCGTGGCGCATCTGGCGCAGCCGGCCGGGGTGCTGGCCTTCTTCTCGCTCGCCTATATCGCCCGCATGACGCGGGCCTTCATGCTGGCGGAGCTGCGTTCGGAATACGTGACCACCGCCCGGGCCAAGGGCCTGTCCGGCTTCCGCATCGTCTGGGGGCATGCCTTCCCCAACGTGGCGGTGCCGCTGGTGACGGTGGTCTTCCTCACCTATGCCGGGCTGCTGGAAGGGGCGGTGCTGACCGAGACGATCTTCTCCTGGCCGGGGCTCGGCCAGTACCTGACCGTCTCACTCATGAATGCCGACATGAACGCGGTGCTGGGCGCGACGCTGGTGGTGGGGCTGATCTATGTCGTCCTGAACCTGCTCTCCGACCTGCTTTACCGCCTGCTGGACCCGCGCGTGCGATGACCGCCAAGACCTTCTCCCGCGCCTGGCTGCTCTCGCCGGCCCCGGAATCCCGCCGCCAGGCCGCCTGGGGGCAGCGCTACCAGGCCTGGCTGGCCTTCCGCCGCAACCCGCTGGCCATGGCCGGGCTGATCGTGGTGGTTCTGCTGCTCGCGCTCTCGCTGCTGGCGCCGGTGCTGGCGACCCACGACCCGAACATCCAGGACCTCGCCAACCGGTTGCAGCCCTGGTCGGCGCAGCACTGGCTGGGCACGGACGAGCTGGGGCGCGACGTCTATTCGCGCCTGCTCTATGGTGGGCGGATCACGCTCGGTATGGTGGTCGCGGTGGTGGTGCTGGTGGCGCCGCTCGGCCTCGTGGTGGGCTGCATCGCGGGCTATGCCGGGGGGATCTGGGACCGCATCCTGATGCGCGTCACCGATGTCTTCCTGGCCTTTCCCCGGCTGATCCTGGCGCTGGCCTTCGTGGCCGCCCTGCGCCCGGGGGTGGAGAGTGCGGTGATCGCCATCGCCCTCACCGCCTGGCCGCCCTATGCCCGCCTCGCCCGGGCGGAAACGCTGACCATCCGCCGCACCGACTACATCGCCGCGGTGCGCCTGTCCGGCGCCTCGCCGATCCGGGTGGTGCTGCGGCATGTGGCGCCGATGTGCATCCCCTCCCTGACGGTGCGGGTGACGCTGGACATGGCCTCGATCATCCTGACCGCCGCCGGTCTGGGCTTCCTGGGGCTGGGGGCACAGCCGCCGCTGCCGGAATGGGGCACGATGATCGCGACGGCGCGCCGCTTCGTGCTGGAGCAGTGGTGGGTGCCGGTGATCCCGGGCATCGCCATCTTCGTGGCCAGCCTCGCCTTCAACCTGCTGGGCGACGGACTGCGTGACGTGCTGGACCCGAAGCAGCGCTGAGGTGGTGTGGGTTTCCCCCCGGCGCGCGGCCGCCCCGCCAATCCCGCGCGTGATCCGGTATCAGGCGGGGACGTAGACCACCCGGTTCCGGCCCGCCCGCTTGGCGAGGTAGAGGCCCTGGTCGGCCCGCATCAGCGCCTCCTCGAAGCCCTCGCCCGCCTGCCAGACGGTGACGCCGACCGAGACGGTGACGCCGAGCGTGGCGGTGGGCAGGACCACGGGGGTATGGGCAAGCGCCGCGCGCAGCCGCTCCGCGATCTCGTGCCCCTGGGCCGCGC
>NZ_BDLP01000077.1:0-15020 GCF_001950415.1 Roseomonas sp. TAS13 | reverse complement strand
TGGCTCGCCCGCTACCGACGCCTGACCATCCGCTACGAGCGCCGCGCCGACATCCACCTCGCCTTCACCACACTCGCCTGCGCCCTCGTCTGCCTCGGCCAGATTAGGCGGTTCTGTTAGGCGCTCTTATGTACCACCAGCCGGAAGCCGTCGGCATCGGCCGTGAGCACCCCGTCAGGCTCGGTCCGCCATCTGTATTGGCGCAACTCTATCCCTTCCTCCCGCCGCTTGCCGGACCTTCTTTGGGCCATTTCACGCCGGCCGATCTCGGCTGGCGTTCTCCAGACGCCGTCGCGCTTCGCATCCTTCCCTGCCCGGAGCGTTGTTACTCCTGATAGTGCAGTTGAACCAGTTGCCTGGCTCTGCAGCTCTCTCGACTTTCGCCTGGGGCCGACGCTCGTCGCCCCTTCCGTTGAGCCAGGATGACCCAGGTCGGCTCGACGAGATCGGTCTCGGTGGGGAGCTGTCGCGCCCGCATCGGCAGTAACGAAAAGAGGAGCAGCGACGGCAAGCCGCATGGCGTCGCGGGCTTTGACAATGCCGTCAGCATCATCCCAATGATGGACGAATTCCTATGGGGCAGCCCCGGAGAAGTCCATGCACTGCCCCCCAGCCACAGCGCTGCTCGGCTATTGCTCCACTCAGCCGTTGGTGGAACCCGCACGGAGCACAGGCATGCGGCGCACCTTGGTGATGTAAAGCAGGATCAGTGACACCCAGGTGATTCCGTACAGCAGCATAAAGCAGCTGGAGTTCACACCCAGCCAGTCGAGAGTGAGACCGAACAGGATCGGCAGCAGAAAGCCGCCGAGCCCACCGGCCATCCCGACGATGCCCGAGACGATGCCCATGTTCTCCGGGAAGTCATCGCTGATGTACTTGAAGGTGGACGCCATGCCGCAGGCGAAGGCGGCGCCCAGCACGAACAACAGCGCCGTTGCCAGCCAGACGGGCAGGCCGAGATGGAAGGTCGCCGTCCCGCGCACGGTATGCACCGTGAACTCGGTCTGCGGATAGGAGAGCAGGAACAGGCTGACCCAGGCTGCCCACAGCACCCACCAGGTGACGCTGTGCGCGCCGAACCGGTCCGAAAGCCAGCCGCCCACCGCCCGCAGCACGCCGCCCGGCAGCGAGAAGCAGGCGGCCAGGAGCGAGGCCTGCGCGATCGAGAGCCCGTATTCGCCGACATAGTATTGCGGCATCCAGATCGACAGCGCTGTGAAGCCGCCGAACACGATCGAGTAGTACTGGCAGTACTTCCAGACCCGACGATCGCGCAGCACGACGAGCTGCTGTCGCACTGGGACTGACCGGCCAGGGGCTGTCGTGTCCGGGGCCGACAAAAACCAGAACAGGACTGCCGTGACCAGCAAAGCCACGGCGTAGACCCGTGGCACGCTCTGCCAGCCATACTGCGCGACCAGGACGGGGGCGACGAACATGTTGATGGCCGCGCCCGCCGTGCCGGCACCGAACACGCCCATGGCGAAGCCCCGCCGCTCCTTGGGAAAGAAGCGCGCGACATAGGGCGTGCCGACTGAGAAGGAGGCACCGACCAGCCCCAGCGCCAGGCCCAGCAGCAGGAACTGCCAGAGCTGGGTGGCATCGCCGGCCAGCCAGAGCGGCACCGTGCAGGCCAGCAAGAGCAGGGTCATCACGATCCGGCCGCCGAACCGGTCCGTCCAGATGCCGAGCGGCAGGCGGAAGACCGCTCCGGTCAGCACGGGGGTCGCCGTCAGCAGCCCGAACTGCGACGCGCTCAACCCCAGCTCGCGCCGGATCGGAATGCCGATCACGCCAAACATCATCCAGATCGCAAAGCAGATCAGGAAGGCGAAGGTGCTGACCAGCAGGACGCGCAGCGACCGCGCGTTGTTCTGCGCCATCACTGTCCTGTTTCTGTCGGTCACGCCCATGCTGCTCAACCGCACCCTCCGGGAGCTGCCATGGCCGACTTGCGGCCGGGTTGCGGGCCGGCGGGCAGGTCCGCGGAGGTGCAGGAGGATCCGGCCGGCCAGGCGGAGGGCCGAGGCGGGGCGTTTTCGCCCTCGAACAGGTCGAAGCCCTGGATGCGCGCCCGGGCGGCCAGTGCCGCGATGTAGCCCTGCACGGCTTGGCGCCAGCTCGCTTCCCGGAGGAACTCGACGATGCGCCCCCGCATGACGGCAAAGGGCGGCACACGCCCGGTCTCCCGAGCCCGAACACGGATGATGTGCATGCCATAGCGGCTCTTGACCACCGTGGGGCAGACCTGGCCGGCCTGCAGCGTTGCAAGATGGCTCTCGAACTCCGGCACGGTGCTGCCCCGCTCAATCAGGCCGAGATCGCCACCCTGAGCCTTGGACGGGCAGTCCGAAAACCGCTCGGCCAGGCTGGGCAGCCGGTCCGGATCCTGGAGCACCTGGGCCAGCAGCGCCTCTGCCCGCGCCTGCGCCGCCTCCACGACGCGCACGTCTTTCGGATCGGCGGCGACCAGCAGGTGCTGCACGTGCCAGAGATCAGGCAGGCGCAGCCGCTCCTCGTTGCGGGCGTACCAGCGTTGCAGTTCCTCCTCGGTCGGCTCGGGAAGCTTCAGCTCGGCCTCCAGCAGACGGCGGATCGCCGCCTCGTCGGGCTCCTCGCCCGGCTCCGGATCGCGGTCGCTGATGCCGCGTGCGGCGGCCTCGGCCAGCAGGATCTGCCGGATTACCAGGGAGCGCGCCGCGCTTTCCCAGGCGCTGGCTGGGTCGGCTGAGTCCTGCAACTGTACCTCGAGAGCGATCAACTCCTCGGGGATCACCACCCCGTCCACTTTGATCATGGCTGCCCTCCCGGCTTGTGCCCCATCTCGTTCAGTCTGGCCTGCACCGCGGGGCTGCTGGCTTCGAGACCCGCTGCCGCCCCGTCCTCGAGTGCGATGGCCGGCGGCACACCGAGCGAGGCGCGATACAGCGCCCACATCGCTCCGGACTGGTCGATATCTGTCCCGTGCAGCAGCAAGGGCAGGTTGCTGCGGTCCGCCACGATGTCCGCGAACTGCTTCACCTGGTCGGCTGTGGGCACCCCTTGGACGGGAATGTTGACGTAGCGAATGCGGGAGAACTCAGCATGCTGCTTCTCCGAGGCCGTATGGGCGCCAGCGGCCCTGAGATCCACGACCATCGCGAAGCCGACGCGCTTGGCCTCGATCACCCCGGCATCATTGATGGGCCCGGATGTGGCGATCATCGGCGTGGCACGATGATACAACGGCAGGCGCTGCTCGCTGATCTGATCGCCGAACGGGGCCACGCCGGGCGTAGGCGCCACATCGGTGGCCGAGCCGGCCGCCATGAGCAGCACCGCCAGTGCGGGCAGCACCGCTGCCGCGCCGCGCATCACACGCCCTCCTTGGCGATGTTGGCGTTCTTGCGCACGATCTGCCAGCCCGGCCGTCCCAGGAACCAGATCGGCGCCGACCACACATGCACTAGCCGGGTGAACGGGACGAGCAGGAACAGCGTCATGCCGCAGACCAGGTGGACCTTATAGACCCAGGGCACCGCGCTAACGAGCTGGGCAGAGCCCGGCTGGAACAGCAGGATACTGCGACTCCACTCAGCCAGGACCAGCATGTACGTGCCGTCCAGGTTCATCGAGGAATCCGGTAGCGTGCTGATGCCGAGACAGAGCTGAAAGAAGATGAACAGCAGGATGAAAATATCGGTGGGCTTGCTGGTCTGGCGGATGCGCGGATCGGTGAGCCGCCGGTGGATCAGCATTCCGCCGCCGACGACGCCGAGGGCAGCCAGCGCGCCGCCGGTGACGATCGCCATGATCTGCTTGGCTTTCACTGTCAGCCCGAGCGCGTGGTAGATCTCGGGCGGCGTCAGAAGTCCCACGGTATGACCGACGAACAGGCCCAGGATGCTGATGTGGAACAGGTTGCTGCCCCAGACCAGCTGCCGCCGGCGCAGGAACTGGCTCGACTGGCTACGCCAGGAGAACTGGCTGCGATCAAACCGCGCCCAACTGCCCAGGAAGAAGCAGATCATGCAGAGATAGGGGTAGAACCCGAACAGGAATTGGTTCAGCCAATCCATGGCGCTGTCTCCTGGGTACCCGCAGGCGGGTTCGACGGACGGGAGCGAGGCGGAACATCCCGGCTGAACTGCGCGACCAGAGCGGCCGCCTTGAAACAGGCGCTGTCCGCAACCGCCGGCTCCATGAAGTTCACCGGAACTTCCTCATAGCGAGCATCCAGCGCCTCGGGCGTGTCTTCCGGCTCACCCTCGGCCAGACGGGCCTCCACCGTCTCCCGGTCGGCCCGCCGTGCGCCCAGCGCCTCGATCGCGCGGAGCACGGCGGCGTAGGGAGTGCCTCGCCGCTCCAGCCGCCCGGCCAGCAGGGACACGACCTCAGCAACCTCGCCGAGCAGGACGCGGGCCTGCGCGGGGTCGTGCAGGGAGGCGTATTCGAGGAAGACCGGCAGGAAGTCGGGCAGCTCGTCTGCCGTCATGTCGAGCCCCATGCGGCGGTAATCCTCGATCAGGTCCACCATCGCCTGTCCGCGTTCACGGGAGTCGCCGTGCACATGGCCGAACAGGTAAAGGGAGAGCGATGGCGCTGCGTCGAACAGGGCCACGTACTCACCCTGCGCGTCGAGCAGCTCGGCAGCGGCGAGCCGGTCGCAGAAGCGGAGGACCGCGTCCAGTTCGGTGGGCGGCAGGCCCGCCTCGCGCATGATGGCGGTGATCTCCGGCAGCGCACCAAGCAGTGCTTCGTCCGGGTAGAGCAGCAGTCCGGCGAGAGCCTTGCAGGCGAGCATGGCGCTACTTCCTGTCCAGCGGGAAGCGTTCGCCCCGCGTCTTCCGTGTATCCTGGCCCCACAGCATGAAGCGGCTGTTCCCTTCGGAGGTCATCTGGCCGAAATGAAAGCCGGCGATGCCGCGCTGGTCATAGGCGTTCTCCGCCACCTCCTTGTGCGCGGTCGGGATCACGAACCGGTCCTCATAGTTCGCAATCGCCATCACGCGGTACATCTCCTCCGCCTGACGCTCGGTCAGCCCCACCGCATCGAGGGCGGTGGTGTCGCGGACATCCTCGATGCTGCGGCGGCGCATGTAGGCGCGCAGCGCCAACAGCTTGCGCAGCGTGAGGCGGATCGGCTCCTCCTTGCCGGCCGTCAGCAGGTTAGCGAGGTAGCGGACGGGAATGCGCAGGCTGTCCACGTCGGGAATGCCGTCCAACGTGCCGAGTGCCCCCGCATCCGCGGCCTCCTGGATTGGGGAGAGCGGCGGGATGTACCAGACCATCGGAACGGTCCGATATTCCGGGTGCAGCGGAAAGGCGACCTTCCAGTCGCAGGCCATCTTGTAGACGGGCGAGCGCTGCGCGGCCTCGATCCAGCTGTCCGGCACGCCGTCCTTCTGCGCCTGGGCGATCACGGCGGGGTCATGCGGGTCCAGGAAGATATCGAGCTGCGCCTGATAGCAATCCTGCACGTCGGGCTGGGATGCGACCTCCAGGATCCGGTCGGCATCATACAGCATCACGCCGAGATAGCGGATGCGGCCGACGCAGGTCTCGGAACATACGGTCGGCTGCCCACTCTCGATACGCGGGTAGCAGAAAATGCACTTCTCCGACTTCCCGGTGTGCCAGTTATAGTAGACTTTCTTGTAGGGGCAGCCTGTGACGCACATGCGCCAGCCCCGGCACTTCTCCTGGTCGATCAGGACGATGCCGTCCTCCTCCCGCTTGTAGATCGCTCCGGAAGGACAGGCTGCCAGGCAGGTCGGGTTCAGGCAGTGCTCGCACAGGCGCGGCAGGAACATCAGGAAGCTGTTCTCGAACTCCCCATAGATCGCCTTCTCGACATCCTTGAAATTGTAGTCCTGGGCGCGCTTGCGGAACTCGGTGCCGAGGGATTCTTCCCAGTTCGGTCCCCAACGCACCTTCTCCATGCGCTCGCCCGTGATGATGGAAACCGGCTGCGCCGTCGGCGCTGCCTCGCTCTCCGGCACCCCATGGATATAGGAGTACTCGTAGTCGAAGGGTTCGTAGTAGTCGTCGATCTCCGGCAGCTCCGGGTTGGCGAAGATCTTCGACAGGATGCGCCACTTACCGCCGGTCTTGGGCCGCAGAGTGCCGCCCTTGCCCAAGACCCAACCGCCGCGCCAGCGTTCCTGGTTCTCCCAATCCTTGGGGTAACCGATGCCTGGCTTGCTCTCGACATTGTTCCACCAGGCGTATTCGATACCCTGGCGGGTGGTCCAGACCTGCTTGCAGGTGACGCTGCAGGTGTGACAGCCGATGCACTTGTCGAGGTTCAGGACCTTGCCGATCTGCGCACGGATCTTCATGCCCGGTGTCCCTCGAGGCGGGTGGATTCCTCGGCTTTCATGATGGGCCGCTTCTCTGAAAGAGGCCGGTCGAGCCAATCGACCTTCACCATCTTGCGCAGGATGATGAACTCGTCCCGGTTCGACCCGACCGTGCCGTAGTAGTTGAAGCCGTAGGAAAGCTGGGCATAGCCGCCGATCATGTGCGTGGGCTTCAGCACCACGCGCGTCACAGAGTTGTGGATGCCGCCACGGTTCTGCGTCACTTCGCTGCCCGGCACGTTCGCGGTGCGCTCGGCGGCGTGGTACATGAAGGCGGCACCCTGCGGGATGCGCTGGCTGACGACGGCACGCGCGACCAGGGCGCCGTTGCGGTTGAACGCCTCGATCCAGTCATTGTCCTCGATGCCGGCCGCAGCCGCGTCTCGCTCGCTGATCCAGACGATCGGACCACCGCGGGCCAGTGTCAGCATGATCAGGTTCTCGGTATAGGTGCTGTGGATCCCCCACTTCTGGTGCGGCGTCAGGAAGTTCAGCACCAGCGGCGGATTGCCGTTGTCGTGCAGGCGCGCCAGATCCTCGCTGGCCGAGCGCGTGTCGATGGGCGGCCGGTAGGTTACGAAGCCCTCGCCGAAGTCGCGCATCCAGGGATGGTCCTGGTAGAGCTGCATGCGCCCGGTGAGGGTGCGCCAGGGGATCAACTCGTGCACGTTGGTCCAGCCGGCGTTGTAGCAGATCTCATGGCTCTCGATGCCCGACCACACGGGGGAAGTCAGGATCGGGCGCGGCTGCGCCGCGATGTCGCGGAACTCGATCTTCTCGTCCACGCGACGAGCAATCAGATGCGTATGGTCCCGCCCTGTCACTTTGGACAGGGCCTGCCAGGCCTTCAGTGCGACATGGCCGTTGGTTTCGGGTGCGAGCGACAGCACCGTCTCGATGGCGTCCAGGTCATCGCGCAGGCGCGGCCGGTCGTCGGCAACGGGTGGGTTGACGTGCCGAAGGCGCGCCACCTCCTCCTTCGTATCCCAGACCATGCCCTTGGTGCCGTTGCCGCGTTCCTCGAGCAGCGGTCCCACACTGATGAAGCGTTCATACGTGGCGGTGTAGTCGCGCGGCACGACGGTGATGGCCGGCATGGTACGACCTGGCACACCTTGGGATTTCCCGCGGCGCCAGTCCTCCCCGCCATAGGGTTGCGACAGCTCGGAGGGCGTGTCCTTGAGGGTGGGCGTCAGCACCACGTCCTCCGCCACGCCCAGTTCTTCGGGCGCGAGGCGTTGGAAGGCCTTCGCGATCTCGCGGAAGATCGCCCAGTCCGTGCGGCTCCCCCATACCGGGTCCACAGCCGCCTGAAGCGGGTGGATGAAGGGGTGCATGTCCGAGGTGTTGAGGTCGGCCTTCTCGTACCATGTGGCCGTGGGCAGCACGACGTCACTGAACAGCGTGGTGGTGTTCATGCGGAAGTCAATCGTGACCAGCAGGTCGAGCTTGCCCTCCGGTGCCACATCGTGGCGCACGACCTCCTCGGGGCGCTGGTCACTCTCCTCGTTCAGCACGTTGTTGCGGGCACCTAACAGGTGCTTGAGGAAGTATTCGTGCCCCTTGCCGCTGGCGCCCAGCAGATTCGAGCGCCAGACGAACAGGTTGCGGGGCCAGTTCTGCGGTGCGTCCGGATCCTCGCAGGCCATTTGCAGCGTGCCGGCGTTCAGGCCCTCCGCGACATAGCTCGCCGGGTCCTTTCCGGCCTCGCGAGCATCGCGCGCGACCTGCAACGGATTCCGCGCCAGCTGTGGCGAACTCGGCAGCCATCCCATCCGCTCTGCCCGCACGTTGCAGTCGATCATGGTGCCGGACCAGCGGGATGGGTCGGCAAGCGGAGAAATCTGTTCGCGCAACTCCATCCGCTCATACCGCCACTGGTCGGTGTGGGCGTAGAAATAGCTGGTCCCATTCATCTGACGGGGCGGTCGCACCCAGTCGGACGCGAAGGCCACCGGCAGCCACCCTGCCTGTGGCCGGAGCTTCTCCTGCCCGACGTAGTGCGCCCACCCGCCACCGGACTGGCCGATGCAGCCGCACAGGGTCAGCATCGCCATGATAGCCCGGTACGACATGTCCATGTGATACCAGTGGTTCAGACCGGCCCCGAGAATCACCATGGAGCGGCCGTTCGTGGCCTCGGCATTGGCCGCGAAACCGCGCGCGACGGCGATGCAGCGGTCGCGTGGTACGCCGGTGATCCGTTCCTGCCAGGCCGGGGTGCCGGGCACGTCGTCGTCGAAGCTGGTTGCCGCGTCGCGACCAAGGCCACGGCCGACGCCATAGCTGCCCAGCATTAGATCGAACACGGTCGCCACCTGGACCTGGCTGCCGTCCTTCAACGTCAGCGTGCGCACCGGCACACGGCGGTGCTGGACGGGTGCGTGGTCGGTCAGGCCGAAGCGGCCGGCATTGCCGAAATACGGAAAGGAAACGGTAGCAATTTCACCGCCCTCCGCCAGCAGGGACAGCTGCGGCAGGATCTCGTGCCCGTCACCGCCATCCCTGGGCTCCAGGTTCCACTTCCCCTGCTCGCCCCAGCGAAAACCCGCCGTGCCCTGCGGAGCCACCACCCGGCCTGTGGTCTCGTCAACCACAACCGGCTTCCAGTCGGGATTGTTCGGCTGGCCGAGCGCGTCGGGGAAGTCGGCAGCACGGAGCATGCGGCCAGCAACCACCCCTTCCTGCCGTTTCTCCAACATCACCAGGAAGGGCAGGTCCGAGTACTTGCGAACGTAGTCCTGGAAATAGGGAACCTGCCGGTCGACGAAGAACTCCTTCAGGATTACGTGGCCCATGGCCAGCGCGAGCGCCGCGTCGGTGCCCTGTTTCGGGTGCAGCCACAGATCAGCGAAGCGCGCGACCTCAATGAAGTCGGGGGCGATCACCACGCTCTTGGCGCCGCGATAGCGGGATTCCGTGTAGAAATGAGCGTCCGGCGTCCGTGTCAGCGACACGTTGGAGCCCCAGAGCAGCAAATAGCCGGAATTGTACCAGTCGGCGCTCTCGGGTACGTCCGTCTGCTCGCCGAAGGTCTGCGGCGAGGAGGGCGGCAGGTCGCAGTACCAGTCATAGAACGAGAGGCAGGTGCCTCCGATCAGGCTGAGATAGCGCGTACCGGCGGCGTAGCTGATCATCGACATGGCCGGGATCGGCGAGAAGCCGACCACGCGGTCAGGGCCCCACTGCTTGATCGTGTGGATGTTGGCGGCCGCGATCAGCTCGTTGACCTCGTCCCAGTCAGCACGGACGAAGCCGCCAAGGCCACGCACCCGCTGGTAATCGTGCCGCTTCGCCGTGTCATCCTGGATGGATTTCCACGCCGCCACCGGTGGCAGCGTCTTGCGCGCTTCCCGCCACATCGCCAGAAGGCGTCCACGCACGAGCGGGTACTTGATGCGGTTGCTGCTGTAGAGATACCAGGAGTAGCTGGCCCCGCGCGGGCAGCCGCGCGGCTCATGGTTCGGCAGGTCCGGCCGGGTCCGCGGATAGTCGGTCTGCTGCGTTTCCCAGGTCACCAGCCCGTTCTTGACGTAGATCTTCCAGCTGCAGCTGCCGGTGCAGTTCACACCGTGCGTGGAACGGACGATCTTCTCGCTCTGCCAGCGGGAGCGGTAGTTGTCCTCCCACGCCCGGTTCTCATCCGTGACCACGCCGTGGCCTTCAGCGAAGGTGCCCTTGTATTTCCGGAAGAACAGAAGCCGATCGACGAACTGGCTCAACGGTGTGGCCCCCCAGCCTATGTCTGGCCCCAGACAGGTTGGGAGGAATTATGCCCCGGATGACTCATGCTCTCTTTGCGTTAGCGCAAACGCGCGGAAGAACAGCTGTCGGCAACCGGTGCAGGGTGTTTTCGGTCAGCCACCCTCTCTGGCGATCCGTTCCAGCTGCTGGCGGTTGCACAGCACAACGCGAAGCCGTCCTGTCACAACAAGGCCTCGCGCCGCCCAGTCCCGCAACACACGACTGACGACATAGAGATCGGTGCCTACGATTTCGGCAATATCCTGGCGGGAGAGCGGATAACCGATCTCAATTCCCTCGGGTGCTGCCCGGCCGGTCTGGTCGGCGAGGCGCAGAAGGGCTCTGGCGACTCGCTGCTCGACCTGTTCGGTGGCCATCTCCCCGAGGCGGTGAACCAGTTCCTCGGTGCGTGCGCCGACGTAGTCGAGGGCATTGGCCCTGATCGCGGGATATCGCTCCATCAGTTCATTGGTCCGCGCGGCGGCCCAGGACAACAGGATGCAGTCAGTCACCGCTGTTGCGGTGGCTGGAAAAGGAATCTGCCGAAACACCGCGACAGCGCCGACGAGATCGCCCGGTCCCAGCATGTGAATGGTGGCGGGATCGCCGCCAGCCCGCATCTGCCACACCTTGACGATCCCTTTGCCGAGAACAATGAGCTCCTTCGGCGCATCTCCCTGATGAAAGAGCACCGTTTTCGCGGGTAGCATCCGCAGATTGACGGCCTGAAGCACGTCATCGAGCGATGACGGCGGCAGGCCAGCAAAGAGCGGGCTCTGGGCCAGCAATTCGCGGACACCGGACTCGCTCATAGTCTTGCTGCTCCCTCGGGCGCCGGCAGGCCAAGGCGGCCCGCGAGAGCGGCGCCGCGTGACCGGACCAGGTCCGCCAGCGTGTAGCGGTCGAGCACGAGGAGGAAGGCCTGCAGCGCCTCTGCCAGTGCTCGCTGCAGCTCACATACGCCGGCTATGGGGCAGCACCCACCGCCAAAGCACTCGACGATGGCAAGGTCTTCCTCCGTCTGGCGCACCACTTGGCCCAACCCGATCTCCTCCGGCCTTCGTCCCAGGCGCAAGCCGCCGTGCCGCCCCCGGGTCGTCTGCACCAACCCAAGCTGACCGAGCCGGTGCACGACCTTGGTGAGATGATGCTCCGATATGGCGTAGGCACTGGCGATCTCCGCGATAGAGCTGTTCTCCCCATCCCGGAGGCAAAGGAACATCAGCGTCCGCAGGCTGTAGTCGGTGAAGCGCGTCAAGCGCATGGCTGACCCTCTCCTAGCCAGCATCAGAGAAGGTGTAAACGACTTGCACCTTTTCTGGCCCGGTCTTTAGATGCATCTGTTATACACCTATCGAGAACTGGACGCGACCGATGCCCAACCCGCTCTCCGCTTCCACCATCGCTGCCGTGAAGGCGACCGTGCCGGCGCTGGAGGCGCACGGGCTGGCGATCACCCGCCGCATGTACGAGCGCATGTTCCAGAACCCGGCGATTCGCGAGCTGTTCAACCAGTCCCACCATGGCGAGACTGGCTCGCAACCCAAGGCCCTGGCCGGCGCGGTGCTGGCTTATGCCCGCAACATCGATAATCTCGGCGTGCTCGGCGGCGCGGTGGAGCGGATCGCGCAGAAGCACGTGGCACTGAACATCCTGCCCGAGCACTACCCGTTCGTGGCGGAAGCGTTGCTGGCCGCCATCAAGGATGTCCTCGGTGACGCCGCAACGGACGAAATCCTGGCCGCCTGGGGCGAGGCTTACTGGTTCCTGGCCGAGCTGCTGATCGGCCGCGAAGCGACGATCTACCGGGATCTGGCCAGCGCCCCCGGCGGCTGGAACGGCTGGCGCGACTTCGAGGTAGAGAGCGTCACCGACGAGAGCGCGATCATTCGGTCCTTCGTGCTGGTGCCGGTGGATGGCGGCAAGGTCGTGCCGCACAAGCCCGGCCAGTATCTCGGCTTCGCGCTCGACCTGCCCGGGGTGGGCGCGCTCCGGCGCAACTACTCCATTTCCTGCGCGCCGAACGACCGCGCCTATCGCATCACCGTCAAGCGCGAGGCGGCACCCGCCCTGCCGGCCGGACGGGCCTCGAACTGGCTGCACGACCATGCCGGCCCCGGCACGGTCCTGAAGGTGGCGCCGCCCGCGGGCGATTTCTTCCTCGATGAGGCAGGACAGGGTCCGGTTGTCCTGGTCAGCGGCGGCGTCGGCCTCACGCCGATGGTGAGCATGCTCGGCGTTCTCGCCGCGAAGCAGCCGCAACGGCCGGCCTGGTACGTGCATGGCGCCCTGAACGGCCGTGTGCATGCCCTGCGCAACGAGGTTCGCGATCTCGTCGCCGCCAGCCCGGGCAGCAACAGCCGGATCTTCTACGCCGAGCCGCTCGACACCGACCGGCAGGGCGTGGATTACGATGAGCAGGGACTGATCACCGCCGACTGGCTAGCCGCGAACACGCCCATCGACACGGCCACCTACTATCTTTGCGGCCCCAAGCCCTTCCTGCGCGACATCACCCGTGGGCTTGCCCGTCACGGCGTGCCCGGCGAGCGGATCCGCTACGAGTTCTTTGGCCCGGCGGATGAGCTGTTGGACGCACCGGAGCGGCAAGTCGCGGCCTGATAGCCCCCGAGACTGAGCCGAGAAGACGGAGTCATGGACGTGGAGATCACGCTGCAGCCGAGCGAGGACGATATTCGTCGGCTGGTCGCCGCGTTCTATGCACGGGTGCGCCACGACGCCCTGCTGGGCCCGGTCTTCGCCGGAGCCATCGGCGACGGTGAGGCCGCATGGGAACGCCATCTTGCGCGCCTGTGCGACTTCTGGTCCTCCGTGATGCTGAAGAGCGGCCGGTATCATGGCGACCCTTTCTCGGTGCATCTCCGGCTTTCAACGATCAGCCCCGCCATGTTCGATCGCTGGCTGGCTCTGTTCGGCGAAACCTGTGCCGAGCTGTTTGCACCTCCCCTCGCCGGGGCCTTTTGCGAGCGGGCCGAGCGCATCGCCCGAAGCCTGCGCATGGGCCTGTTCGAGCGGTTGCCGGCGCCGCGCCCCGTGCCGGCGAAAGATGCCAAGCTGAACCTGCGGAGGCTGGCATGACCTATGTCGTCACCGAGAACTGCATCAAGTGCAAGTACATGGACTGCGTGGAGGTCTGTCCGGTGGACTGCTTCTACGTCGGCGAGAACATGCTCGTGATCCATCCGGACGAATGCATCGACTGCGGCGTGTGCGAGCCGGAGTGCCCGGCCGAGGCGATCGTCTCGGACAGCGACGACCGCGCGAATGGCTGGGCCGAGCAGAACCGCACCTTTGCGGCACAGTGGCCCAACATCACCCGTAAGGGCGAGCCGCCGCCGGATGCCGATACGTGGAAGGACAAGCCGGGCAAGGAAGACCTGTTCTCTCCCAAGCCGGGCACATGACCTGATCTTAAGCAGCACCGAGGAGGAAGAATCCATGACGGACGCGATGTATCCGGCGGCGACGCGAGAGACAGCACAGAAGCGGCGCGAACTCGCACCGGAGACCCAGGCTGCCTTCGACGCCTTTAGCCGCCAAGCCTTCGCCGAGGGGGCTCTCTCGGCGAAGATGAAGCAGATCGTCGCCGTTGCCGTGGCGCATGCGACCCAGTGTCCCTACTGCATCAAAGGCCACACCAAGGCAGCCCTCCGGGCTGGTGCGACGCGAGAGGAGCTGATGGAGGCGATCTGGGTCGCGACCGAGATGCGGGCAGGCGGAGCCTACGCGCACTCGATCCTCGCGCTCACCACCTTCGAGGAAGAGGAGGCGAAGCAGAAAGGGCCCTCGGGAGGATGAGCGAGGTCAGGGTCAAGCGGGCCTATGATCCACCGGCTGTCGACGACGGATTTCGTGTGCTGGTGGACGGGCTATGGCCGCGGGGCCTGACACGGGACGCGGCGCAGGTTGACCTCTGGCTCAAGGAAGCCGCGCCGAGCGCCAGCCTGCGGCGCTGGTTCGATCATGACCCGGCGAAATGGCAGGGGTTTCAGGATCGCTACCAGGCGGAACTGGTGGGCAATGCGGCGTTGGACGAACTGCGCGCATTGGTCGAGGGCGGCAGGCGCGTCACCCTGCTGTTCGGAGCGAAAGACACGGAGCACAACAACGCGATGGTGCTGCAAGCCATCTGCGAGCGAGGTCTGCGAGATGCGCGATGACATCAGCGGGCCGGCAGCCCGTGCCGCACTGCCGCCGAACTGCGAGCCGTACCGGAGCACCCCCGTGTTCACGGAGGCGACGGTCCCGCCCGGGCTCCTCCGGGAGCACCGCACCGCGCCGGGCACCTGGGCGTTGATCTGCGTGCTGGAGGGCCGATTGCTGTACCGGGTGCTCGACCCGCCGTCCGAGCGCCTGCTTGATCCCTCAACCGCTCCAGGCCTGGTTGAGCCGGGTGTGCCGCACGAGGCCGCCCCGCTCGGGCCGGTGCGGTTCCAGGTCGTGTTCCACCGCATGGCAGGAATACAAGGCGGAGATGCCGCTGCTTCACCAAAGTTGGAAGAATAGTGTGTGCTGCAGTCCAGTCCCTCGGCCGGAACCACGACAGACCTGGATAATTCCGAAGCAGGTCCGGGCCCGCCCCTTCGCGCTGATCTGGATTCGGATAGTGCTCGCCTTCCTGACCTGCGAGCCCGTGAAGCTGGCCTCCCTGGCGACCGGAATGACGACGTCGGCGGTCACGCACCATCGGGCGGACGGGAGAGGCGGCTATGAATGATGTGACGATCGCCCGCGCGCTGCACATGCTGGCCATCGTGCTCTGGATTGGCGGCGTTGGCCTGGTGACTGGGATTGACCCGGTTTGGTGGACACCCTGAAGCTTTCGCCAGAGGTGTTCCTGATGCCCAAGACGCATCCGCCGTACTCGCCTGAGTTCCGCCGTCAGATGGTTGATTTGGTCCGTGCCGGACG
>NZ_BDLP01000076.1:0-15435 GCF_001950415.1 Roseomonas sp. TAS13 | reverse complement strand
CCTCGACGGCCGCGACGCGCGGGCCGCCGGGGCGGCGGCGCTGATCCTCGCCAACCCGGACGTGCGGAACAGCCGCGACCTGATGCCGGAGACGGTGCTGCCGGAACTGGGCGGCATGCTGGGCGGCTTCGCCGTGCCCGGCGGTTCTTCCACCCAGGCGCTGGTGCCCGGCACGCCGCTGCGGCTGGAGCCCGGCGGGGTGCTCGCCGCCACGGCGAAGCGCGGCCGGCCGATCCTGCGCGACGCCTCCGAACTGCCGGCGGAGGAGGCGGTGGAAAGCCCCCGCATCGCCATCGAGGCGATCACCCCCGCCGTGGATGACGGCCGCTTCCCTGCCAAACGCATCGTCGGCGAGGTGGTGGCCGTGGAGGCCGACATCTTCACCGACGGCCACGGCAAGCTGAACGCCGCCCTGCTCTGGCGCGCCGCCGACGAGACGGAATGGCGCGAGGCGCCGATGACGCTGGTTAGCAACGACCGCTGGTCGGCCACCTTCCCGCTGGAACGCCTGGGCCGCCACGTCTTCGCCGTGGAAGGCTGGATCGACGTCTTCGCCGCCTTCCGCGACGAGCTGGGCAAGAAGCACACGGCCGGCGTGCCGGTGCATCTGGAGCTGGAGGAAGGCCGCCGGCTGGTCGCCGCCGCCGCCGACCGCGCCGGCTCCGACATCCCGGGCCTCGCCGCCCTCGCCGCCCGCCTGCTGGACGCGGCGGATGCGGAACGCCTCGCCCTGCTTCTCGCCCCCGACACGGCGGCGATGATGGCCAGCGCCGACGACCGCCCGCACCGCCTCCGCTCCGCGCCGATGCCCGTGGAGGCCGAGCGCACCGCCGCCCGCTTCGCGAGCTGGTACGAGATCTTCCCGCGCTCGCAGAGCGGCGATCCGAAGCGTCACGGCACCTTCGACGACGTGATCGGCCAGCTTTCGCGCATCCGCGCCATGGGCTTCGACGTGCTCTACTTCCCGCCGATCCACCCGATCGGCCGGAAGAACCGCAAGGGCCGCAACAACACCCTCACCCCCGGCCCAGACGATCCCGGCAGCCCCTATGCCATCGGCTCCGAGGATGGCGGCCACGAGGCGCTGCACCCCGAGCTCGGCTCGCTGGAGGATTTCGAGCGCCTGCGCCAGGCCGCGGCGGACCAAGGGCTGGAACTGGCGATGGACTTCGCCATCCAGTGCTCCCCCGACCATCCCTGGCTGCGCGAGCATCCGGAATGGTTCGACTGGCGCCCCGACGGCACCATCAAGTACGCCGAGAACCCGCCCAAGAAGTACGAGGACATCGTCAACGTCGATTTCTACGCCGAGGGCGCGATGCCCTCGCTCTGGATCGCGCTGCGGGACTCGGTGCTGTTCTGGGCGGAGCGCGGCATCCGCACCTTCCGCGTGGACAACCCGCACACCAAGCCTCTGCCCTTCTGGGAATGGATGATCGCGGAGGTGAAGGCCCGTTTCCCCGACACGATCTTCCTCTCCGAGGCCTTCACCCGCCCCAAGGTGATGTACCGGCTGGCCAAGGTCGGCTACTCGCAGAGCTACACCTACTTCACCTGGCGCAACACCAAGGCCGAGATGCAGGAATACCTGACGGAGCTGACGACGACGGCGCCGAAGGAGTTCTTCCGGCCGCATTTCTTCGTCAACACGCCGGACATCAACCCGAAGTTCCTCCAGACCAGCAGCCGCCCCGGCCACCTGATCCGCGCCGCGCTGGCCGCCACGCTCTCGGGGCTCTGGGGCGTCTACAACGGCTTCGAGCTCTGCGAGGCCACGCCCGTCGCCCCGGGCAAGGAGGAATACCTCGACAGCGAGAAGTACGAGATCCGCGCCTGGGACCACGACCGCCCCGGCAACATCGTCGCCGAGATCACCCGGCTGAACGCCATCCGCCGCGAGAACCCGGCGCTGCACAGCCACCTGGGCGTCACCTTCCACAACGCCTTCAACGACAGCATCCTCTATTTCGGCAAGGCGACGCCGGACCGCTCGAACTGCCTGCTGGTCGCGGTGAGCATGGACCCCTTCAACGCGCAGGAGGCCAGTTTCGAGGTGCCTCTCTGGGAATGGGGCCTGCCCGACCATGCCTCGATCGAGGCGGAGGACCTGATGCGCGGCAACCGCCTCACCTTCGCCGGCAAGATGCAGCACCTGCGCCTCGATCCCGCCGACCTGCCCTTCGCCATCTGGCGCCTGCGCCCCACCGGTACGCCCTTCGGGGCTTGAGAGCGAACGAACCGAGATGTCCATGACGGAAGACCCGCACTGGTACCGCGACGCGGTCATCTACCAGTTGCACATCAAGAGCTTCTTCGATTCCAACAATGACGGGATCGGCGACTTCGCCGGCCTGATCGACAAGCTCGACTACCTCTCCGAACTGGGCGTGGACACGCTCTGGCTGCTGCCCTTCTACCCCTCCCCGCGCCGCGACGACGGCTACGACATCTCGGAGTATCGCGATGTCAGCCCCGACTACGGCACGCTGGACGAAGCCAAGCGCTTCATCGGGGAGGCGCACAAGCGCGGCCTGCGCGTCATCACCGAGCTGGTGATCAACCACACCAGCGACCAGCACCCCTGGTTCCAGGCCGCCCGCAAGGCGCCCCCGGGCGACCCGGCGCGCGACTACTACGTCTGGTCGGACAATGACGAGCTCTATTCCGGCACCCGCATCATCTTCCTCGACACGGAGAAGTCGAACTGGACCTGGGACGAGGAGGCCCAGTCCTATTTCTGGCACCGCTTCTTCAGCCACCAGCCGGACCTGAACTTCGACAACCCCCGCATCATGGTGGAGGTGCTGAACATCATGCGCTTCTGGCTCGATGCCGGGGTGGATGGCCTGCGCCTCGACGCCGTGCCCTACCTGATCGAGCGCGACGGCACCAGCAACGAGAACCTGCCCGAGACGCACGAGGTCCTGAAGACGCTCCGCCGCAAGCTGGACGAGGAATACCCCGACCGGATGCTGCTGGCCGAGGCCAACATGTGGCCCGAGGACACGCAGCAGTATTTCGGGGAGGGCGACGAATGCCACATGGCCTTCCACTTCCCGCTGATGCCGCGCATGTACATGGCGATCGCGCAGGAGGACCGCTTCCCGATCACCGACATCCTGCGCCAGACGCCCGACATCCCCGATGGCTGCCAGTGGGCGATCTTCCTGCGCAACCACGACGAGCTGACGCTGGAGATGGTCACGGACAAGGAACGTGACTACCTCTGGAACACCTATGCCGCCGACAAGCGTGCCCGCATCAACCTCGGCATCCGCCGCCGCCTCGCCCCGCTGCTGGAACACGACCGCCGCCGCATCGAGCTGATGAACGGCCTGCTCATGTCCATGCCCGGCACGCCGGTGATCTACTACGGCGACGAGATCGGCATGGGCGACAACATCTATCTCGGCGACCGCGACGGCGTGCGCACGCCGATGCAGTGGTCTCCCGACCGCAACGGCGGCTTCAGCAAGGCCGACCCGGCCGGCCTCGTCCTGCCCACCATCCAGGACCCGCTCTACGGCTTCCAGGCGGTGAACGTGGAGGCGCAGTCGCGCGACGCGCACTCCCTGCTGAACTGGACGCGGCGGATGCTCGCCACGCGCAAGCGCTCCCGCGCCTTCGGCCGCGGCGGCATGCGCCTGCTCTACCCGGGCAACCGCAAGGTCCTTGCCTATGTCCGGGAATACGGGGACGAGAGCATCCTCTGCGTCTTCAACCTGTCCCGCACCTCCCAGGCGGTGGAGCTCGACCTCTCCGCCTATGTCGGCCGCGTGCCGGTGGAGATGCTGGGCGGCACCGCCTTCCCGGAGATCGGCCAGCTCACCTACCTGCTCACCCTGCAGCCCTTCGGCTTCTACTGGTTCGTGCTGGCGACCGAGCAGGCCCTCCCACCCTGGCACGTGAAGGCGCCCGAGCCCTTGCCCGACCTGCGCACCCTGGTCTTCCCGGCCAACACCACCGGCTTCGGCGAGGCGCAGAAGCGCGAGCTGGAGCGCGAGGTGCTGCCCAGCTACCTGCCCAAGCGCCGCTGGTTCGCCTCCAAGGGCGAGAAGCTCGAAGGTGTCAGCCTGAAGGCCATCGCCCCCTTCCCGCACGCCCGCTACGTCATCTTCGCCGAGATCGAGGCGAAGCTGCCCGACCGCACCGAGCGCTACTGCCTGCCCCTGGCCGCGGTGGAGGACGACGACAGCGCCAGCCCGCTGGCCTATCAGCTCGCCATCTCCCGCGTGCGGCAGACGCGCCGCGTCGGCTACCTGACCGATGCCTTCGCCTCCGACGACTTCGTGCATGCCGCGCTGGTGAACTTCCGCCGCAACAGCACCACGCAGAGCGACGAGGGCGAGATCCGCTTCATCGGCGGCGCCCTGCTGCACGGCATCGAGATCCCCGAGCGGCCGGAGATCCGCCGGCTTTCCGCGGAACAGTCCAACTCCTCGATGATCGTCGGCGACCAGGTGGTGCTGAAGATCCTGCGCAAGCTCTTCTCCGGCATCCATCCGGAGGCCGAGATGACGCGCCATCTCACCGAGGCCGGCTTCCAGAACATCGCCCCGCTGCTGGGCGAGGTGGTCCGCACCGGGCCGGACGGACAGCCGGTGACGCTGATGCTGCTGCAGGGCTTCGTCCGCAACCAGGGCGACGGCTGGGGCTGGACCCTGGACTGGCTGGCCCGCTCGGTGGACGAGGCCGCGCTGGCCCATGACGGGCACGAGGACATCTTCGCCGGCTACCTCAGCTTCGCCACCGCCCTGGGCCGCCGCCTGGGCGAGTTGCACGCCGTGCTCGCCGCACCGTCCGACGACCCGGCCTTCACGCCCGAACCCGCCGTGGAGGCGGACCGCACGGCCTGGGCCGAGGGCGCGCTGGAACAGCTCGAACCGGCGCTCAAGCTGCTGGAAAAGGCCACCGACCTGTCGGAGGCGGACGCGGCCCGCGCGCAGTCCCTGCTCGGCAAGGCCCAGGCCCTGCGCGGCAAGGTCCACGCGCTGGCGCAAGCCGCCGACGGCGCGCTCAAGACCCGCGTGCATGGCGACTTCCACCTGGGCCAGGTCCTGGTCTCCCAGGGCGACGCCGTGATCGTGGACTTCGAGGGCGAGCCCGCGCGCTCGCTGGAGGAACGCCGCGCCAAGGGCTCGCCGCTGCGCGACGTGGCCGGGCTGCTGCGTTCCTTCGACTACGCCGCCGCCGCCGCCGCCCAGAGCCACGACACGGGCAGCAGCTCCGCCGTGCCGCAGGAACGCCGCGAGGCGCTCCTGGCACGCTTCCGCCAGGAGGCCTCCGACGCCTTCCTGGCGGCCTACCGCGTCGTGGAGCACGCGGCGGAACGCCCCTGGGTGCCGGAGGCCTCCGAACAGTCCCTGCTCGATCTCTTCCTGATCGAGAAGGCTGCCTACGAGATCCGCTACGAGGCGGCCAACCGGCCCGCCTGGCTTCCCCTCCCCCTGCGCGGCCTGGCCGCCATCGTCGAGAGGCTGATCCCCGATGCGGAATGATGCCGCCATCCAGGCCCTCGCCGAGGGCCGCCACGGAGATCCCTTCGCCATCCTGGGCGCCCATGACGGCCCCGGGGGTAAAACGGTCCTGACCTTCCAGCCGGGCGCGAAGGCCGTGGAACTCCTCGACGCGGAAAGCGGCGAGGTCCTGGCGCCGATGGAGCGCATCCACCCCGCCGGCGTCTTCGAGGCTCCCGTCCCCGATGCCCGCCCCTACCGCTTCCGCGTCGAATGGCCCGGCGGCGTGCAGGAGACCGAGGACCCCTACAGCTTCGGCCTGCTGCTCGGCGACATGGACCTCTACCTCTTCGCCGAGGGCCGGCACCGGGAGATGGGCCGCGTCTTCGGCGCCCAGGCGATGACCCTCGGCGGCGTTCCCGGCGTGCGCTTCGCCGTCTGGGCCCCGAATGCCGAGCGTGTCTCGGTGGTCGGCGGCTTCAACAGCTGGGACGGCCGCCGCCACCCGATGCGCCTGCGGCGGGAGGCCGGGATCTGGGAGCTCTTCATCCCCCGCCTCACCCCCGGCACCGCCTACAAGTACGAGATCCGCGGCCCCGGCGGCGCCATGCTGCCGCTGAAGGCCGATCCCGTCGCCCTGGCCTCGGAGCTCGCCCCCGCCACCGCCTCCGTGGTGGCGGACCCGACGCCGCACGAATGGCAGGACGCGGAATGGATGGCCGGCCGTGCCGCCCGCCACGCGCCCGACGCGCCGATCGCCATCTACGAGGTCCACCCGACCTCCTGGTGGAAAGCCGAGGACGGCCATGCGCCGGACTGGGAGGGCCTGGCCGACCGGCTGATCCCCTATGTGGCGGAGATGGGCTTCAGCCATGTCGAGCTGCTGCCCGTCATGGAACATCCCTTCGGCGGCTCCTGGGGCTACCAGCCGCTCGGCCTCTTCGCCCCCACGGCACGCTTCGGCACGCCGGACGGCTTCGCCCGCTTCGTGGACCGCTGCCACCAGGCGGGCATCGGCGTCCTGCTCGACTGGGTGCCGGCCCACTTCCCGACCGACGCCCACGGCATGGGCCATTTCGACGGCACCGCCCTCTACGAGCACGCCGACCCGCGCGAGGGGTTCCACCAGGACTGGAACACGCTGATCTACAATTTCGGCCGCAACGAGGTGCGCGGCTTCCTGATCGCCTCCGGCCTCTTCTGGCTGGAGCACTACCACGTGGACGGGCTGCGCGTGGACGCCGTGGCCTCGATGCTCTACCGCGACTACTCCCGCAAGCAGGGCGAATGGGTCCCCAACCAGTATGGCGGCCGCGAGAACCTGGAGGCCGTGGCCTTCCTGCGCGAGCTGAACACGGCGGTCGCCGAACGCTGCCCCGGCGCGGTGGTGATCGCCGAGGAATCCACCGCCTGGCCGGGCGTGACGAAGCCGGTCAGCGAGGGCGGGCTCGGCTTTTCCTACAAGTGGAACATGGGGTGGATGCACGACACGCTCCACTACATGCAGGAGAACCCGGTCAACCGCCGCTGGCACCACGACAGCATGACCTTCGGCCTCGTCTATGCCTTCTCCGAGAAGTTCGTGCTGCCGCTCAGCCATGACGAGGTGGTGCATGGCAAGGGTTCGCTGCTCGGCAAGATGCCCGGCGACGACTGGCAGAAGCGCGCCAACCTGCGCGCCTACCTTTCCTTCATGTGGACCCATCCGGGCAAGAAGCTGATCTTCATGGGCATCGAGCTTGCCCAGCCGACGGAATGGAACCACGACGCCGCCCTGCCCTGGCACCTGCTGGACGATCCCGGGCATCGCGGCATGCAGGACCTCGTCCGCGACCTCAACGCGCTCTACCGCGGCCTGCCCGCCCTGCACCGTCTCGACGCGGAACCCGCGGGCTTCGAATGGGTGATCGGCGACGACAGCGCGCAAAGCGTCTTCGCCTATCTCCGCCGCGGCCAGGATGGCGACCCGCCGGCACTCGTGGTCTGCAACCTCACCCCGGTGCCGCGCGAGGGCTACCGCATCGGCGTCCCGGCCAGTGGGCATGGGGGCGGCTGGTGGCACGAGCTGCTGAACAGCGATGCCGGCAACTACGGCGGCAGCAACCTGGGCAATGCCGGCGGCGTGATGGCCGAGGATCTGCCCAGCCACGGGCAGGCGCAATCGCTCTCGCTCATCCTGCCACCGCTCGCTACGATTGTGCTGTCCCCCGGAGCACTCAACACGCATGGCCCTACCCCCTGATCGCCTCGCCCCCGGGCGGCCTTATCCGCTCGGAGCCTATTGGGACGGTCTCGGGGTCAACTTCGCGGTCTTCTCCGCCCATGCGGAGAGGATCGAGGTCTGCGTCTTCAACGCCACGGGCCGCAAGGAGCTGGCCCGCTACGCCCTGCCGGAATGCACCGACGAGGTCTGGCACGGCTATCTCCCCGGCGCGCAGCCCGGCCTCGTCTACGGGCTGCGCGCCCATGGCCCCTACGAGCCCCGGCGCGGCCACCGCTTCAACCCGCACAAGCTGCTGCTCGACCCCTATGCCCGCAAGCTGGTCGGGCAGGTCACCTGGTCTGACGCGCTCTTCGGCTACCGCGTCGGCAACAGCCGCGAGGACCTTTCCTTCGACCGCCGCGACAGCGCCGTGGCCATGCCCAAGGCCCTGGTGGTGGACGAGAGCTTCACCTGGGGCGACGACCGCCCCCCCGCCACGCCCTGGACGGACACGGTGATCTACGAGGCCCACCTGCGCGGCCTCACCATGCGCCACAGCGCCCTGCATCCACGCCTGCGCGGCACCTTCGCCGGCCTGTCCGACCCGCGCATGATCGAGCACATGCTGCGCCTGGGCATCACGGCAGTGGAGCTGCTGCCCGTGCACGCCTTCCTGCAGGACCGCTTCCTGGTGCAGAAGAGCCTGCGCAACTACTGGGGCTATTCCACCCTGAACTTCTTCGCGCCGGAAGCCGCCTATCTCAGCACCGGCTCGCTGAAGGAGATCAAGGTCGCCATCCGTCAGCTCCATGCCGCCGGGATCGAGGTGATCCTCGACGTCGTGTACAACCACACGGCCGAGGGCAACGAGATGGGCCCGACCCTGTCCTGGCGGGGCCTCGACAACGCCAGCTACTACCGCCTCCTGCCCGGCGACGAGCGCGTCCACATCAACGACACCGGCACCGGCAACACGCTGAACATCGCCCATCCGCGCGTGCTGCAGATGGTGACCGACAGCCTGCGCCACTGGGTGCAGACCTACCGCGTCGACGGCTTCCGCTTCGACCTCGGCACCATCCTGGGGCGGGAGGCGAGCGGCTTCGACCCCGGTGCCGGCTTCTTCGACGTGCTGCGCCAGGACCCGGTCCTGTCCCAGGTCAAGCTGATCTCGGAGCCCTGGGACATCGGCCCCGGCGGCTACCAGCTCGGCAACCACCCGCCGGGCTTCGCCGAATGGAACGACCGCTTCCGCGACGACGTGCGCCGCTTCTGGCGCGGCGATTCCGGCCTGCGCCCCGGCCTCGCCAGCCGCCTCACCGGCTCCAGCGAGATCTTCGACCGCCGCCGCCGCCAGCCCTGGGCCTCGGTGAACTTCGTGGCCGCGCATGACGGCTTCACCCTGCGCGACCTCGTCTCCTACGCCCGCCGCCACAACGAGGCCAATGGCGAGAACAACCAGGACGGCCATGGCGAGAACTTCTCGGCCAACTGGGGCGTGGAGGGCGGGACGCAGCAGCCCTGGGTGCTGGAAACCCGCGCCCGGCTGCAGCGCGCCCTGCTGGGCACCGTCTTCCTGTCCGCCGGCACCCCCATGCTCCTGGCCGGGGACGAGATGGACCGCACCCAGGGCGGCAACAACAACGCCTATTGCCAGGATAACGAGGTCTCCTGGCTGGACTGGGAGCACGCGGCCACCCCCCGCGCCCAGGCGCTCGCCGAATTCGTTTCCCGCCTCGCCTGGCTGCGCCAGTGCTGGACCCCGCTTCGCCCCCGCTACTTCCCCCACAGCCGCACCGAGCCCGCCCCCGGGGTGCAGGACACCGGCTGGTTCGACCAGCACGGCCAGCCGATGCAGCCGGAGGCATGGAACGAGCCCGAGGCCCGGACGTTGACGCTGCGCCGCGCCGACATGGCCGCGGATGGCTGGGTCGAGGTCGTGATGCTGATGTTGAATGCCGACGGCGCGGAACAGAGCTTCCAGTTGCCGGAACCGGTGCTCCCCTGGCGGCTGCTGCTGGACACGGCGCTGCCGGAAGCCGAGGAGCGCTCCCTGCTGCCGGAGGAAACCAGCGTGACGGTGGGGGCGCATTCGCTGCTCCTGCTGGGCGCACGGGTCGAGAAGCCATGAGCGGCGCCCCCTCGCCCTGGGGCGCGGAACTCCTCCCGGACGGGGCGCGGACCCGCTTCCGCCTCTGGGCTCCCTCGGCCACGGAGGTCGCGCTGGAGATCGCGGACCACCCCCCCGCGCCCATGCGGGCGGAACCGGACGGCTGGTTCTCGCTGGAGGCCGCCGCCCCGGCCGGCACGCGCTACCGCTTCCAGGCCCGGCTGGAGGACGGCTCCACCCTCCCGGTGCCCGACCCGGCGGCGCGCTTCCAGCCGGACGACGTGCACGGCTTCAGCCAGGTGGTCGATCCCCGCGCCCATGCTTGGCGGAACACCGGCTGGAAGGGCCGCCCCTGGCACGAGACCATCCTCTACGAGCTCCATGCCGGAACCTGCGGCGGCTATGCCGGCATCCGCGCCATGCTGCCCCGGCTCAAGGCCCTGGGCGTCACGGCCATCGAGCTGATGCCGATCGCCGAGTTCCCCGGCCCGCGCAACTGGGGCTATGACGGCGTCCTGCCCTTCGCCCCCGCTGCCTCCTACGGCACGCCGGAGGAGCTGAAGGCCCTGATCGACGAGGCGCACGGCCAAGGCCTGATGGTGTTCCTCGACGTCGTCTACAACCATTTCGGCCCGGACGGCGCCTATCTGCACGCCTATGCAAAGGACTTCTTCGACGAGGGCGTCCACACCCCCTGGGGTGCTGCCATCGACTTCAAGAAGGCTCCGGTCCGCGACTTCTTCGAATCCAACGCCCTCTACTGGCTGCGCGAATACCGCTTCGACGGCCTCCGCTTCGATGCGGTCCACGCCATCGCGGAGCAGGACTGGCTCGACCACCTCGCCGCCCGCATCCGGAGCGAGATCCAGGCCGAGACCCCCGGCCGCCATGTCCATCTCGTGCTGGAGAACGAGCGCAACGGCGCCAGCCACCTCCGCACGGGCCCCAGGGCGCCCGGATTCGACGCCCAGTGGAACGACGACGGCCACAACGTCCTGCACCCGCTGCTGACCGGCGAACGCGAAGCCTATTACGAGGACTTCGCCGACGATGGCGCGGAAAAGCTCGCCCGCGTCCTGGCGGAAGGCTTCCTCTTCCAGGGCGAGACCATGCCCCATCTGGGCCATGCGCGCGGCGAGCCCAGCGCCCACCTGCCGCCCACCGCCTTTGTGCTCTTCCTGCAGAACCACGACCAGGTCGGCAACCGCGCCTTCGGCGAGCGCCTGCCCGCCCTTTCCCGCCCCTCGGCGCTGAAGGCCGCCACCGCCCTCCTGCTGCTCTCGCCCCAGATTCCGATGCTCTTCATGGGCGAGGAATGGGCCGCCACCGCCCCCTTCCTCTTCTTCACCGCCTTCCCGCAACAGGAGTTGGCGGATGCGGTGCGCGAGGGCCGGCGCAAGGAATTCGCCAAGTTCGCCGCCTTCCAGGACCCGGAGAAGCGCGAGCGCATCCCCGATCCGAACGCCGAAAAGACCTTCACCGATTCCATCCCCGACCTCGCGGAAAGCGAACATGGCTTCCATGCGGAGATGCTGGCCCTGCACAAGGCCCTGATCGCCCTCCGCCACGACGAGATCATCCCCCGCCTGCCCGGTGCCAGGGCCATCGGCGCCGAGGCGGTGGGGCCGAAGGCCGTACTGGCCCGCTGGCGCCTGGGCGACGGCACCCGCCTGACCATCGCCCTCAACCTGGACGAGGCCCCCGTGCCGGTGACCGCGGGCGGCACCCTCGTTCTGCATGAATCCATCCCGGACGCCGCGGAAGCGCTGGCCGCCGGAAGCCTGCCGCCCGACTGTGCGGTGGTGATGCTCGACCTGCCGGAGAACACGGGCCCATGAGCCGGGATGAACTCCACGCCCTCGCGGAGGCCGCCGGAATCGCCTCGCAATGGCGCGACGCCCAGGGCCGCGACCAGACCGTCGCCCCGGACGCCATCGGCGCCGTGCTGGAGGCCCTGGGCCTGCCCACCGGCTCGCCGGAGCAGATGCGGGAAGCCCGCGAGCACCTGGCCGCCCAGGCCGCACTGCCCCCGCTCTGCACCGCCACCGCCGGACAGCCCGTGCTGTTGGGCCTGCCCGGCGAGCCCGAGTACCGGCTCGATCTGGAAGACGGCGGCGTGCTGGAAGGCCGCGCCCGGCAGGAACACGGCCTCTGCCACCTGCCCATCGCCCCGCCGCCCGGCTACCACCGCCTCCGCATCGGCGGCGCGGAAACCACCCTCGCCATCGCTCCGGCCCGCTGCTATCGCCCGGAGGACGCGCTGGCGGAAAGCGATGCGCGCCAGCTTCCCGGCAGACTCCCCTGGGGGCTGACCGTCCAGCTCTACGGCCTGCGCCGCGGCCGCCCGGAAGGCCCGGGCCAGGACGGCATGGGCGGCGGTGGCGTCGGCGACTTCACCGCCCTGGCGGAATTCGTCTCCTCCGCCGCCCGAAAGGGTGCCCAGGCCGTGGCCATCAGCCCGGTCCACGCCCAGTTCTCCGCCGACCCCAACCGCTTCTCCCCCTATTCCCCCTCCTCGCGCCTCTTCCTGAACGTGCTCCACGCCGACCCGGCCGTGCTGGGCGAGGCCCCGCTCCGCGCCGCCTTCGGCCGCACCGGCCTGGCCGGGGAATTCGGCCGGCTGGAAGCCCTGGAGCTCGTGGACTGGCCCGCCGTGGCCCGCGCCCGCCTCGCCGTCTTCCGCGCCCTCTTCGACAGCTTCCCCGGCGACCCGGAATTCGACCGCTTCCGCGCCGAACAGGGCGAGGCCCTGGAAAGCCATGCCCGCTTCGAGGCCCTGCACGCCCATCTCTTCGCCCGCGACCCTGGGCTCTGGAACTGGCGCCAATGGCCCGCCGAATTCCGTGACCCCGCCAGCCCCGCCGTGGCGGAATTCGCCCGCGCCCATGAGCGGGAGGTCGCCTACCACGCCTTCCTGCAATGGATCGCCGACCGCGGCCTCGGCACGGCCCAGCAGGCCGCCCGCGACGCCGGCGCCAGCATCGGCCTCATCGCCGACCTCGCCGTCGGCACCGATGGCGGCGGCAGCCATGGCTGGAGCCGCCAGCGCGAGATGCTACGCCACCTCACCGTCGGCGCGCCCCCCGACATCTTCTCGCCGCTCGGCCAGGGCTGGGGCATCACCGCCTTCTCCCCCCTCGGCCTGAAGCAGGGCGGCTACGGCGCCTTCCTGGAGATGCTGCGCGCCGCCATGCGCCATGCCGGCGGCGTGCGCATCGACCACGCCATGGGCCTCGCCCGCCTCTGGGTCGTGCCGGAAGGCGCCGACCCGCGCGACGGTGCCTACCTGCAATTTCCCGCCGACGACATGTTCCGCCTCGTCGCCCTGGAATCCCGGCGCCACCGCGCCATCGTGGTGGGCGAAGATCTCGGCACTGTCCCGCACGGCTTCCGCGAACGCCTGGACCATATCGGCATGCTCGGCATGCGTGTCCTCTGGTTCGAGCAGCGGGACGGCGGCGGCCCCTACATCCCCCCGCGCGAATGGTCGCGCAACGCGGCCGCCATGACCACGACCCACGATCTGCCCACCGCCGTCGGCTGGTGGCGCGGCCTGGATATCGGCTGGCGCGCTCGCCTCGGCCTGCTGGGAGAGGGCGAGGACGGCTCCGCCCAGCGCGCCGAACGCGCCCGCGACCGCGCCACGCTCTGGCAGGCCATGCGCGACAGCGGCGCCGCCCAGGGCGATCCCCCGCCGCCAGAGGACGGCACCCCGCTCGCCGAGGCCGCCGCCGCCCAGATCGGCCGGTCCGCCTGCACCCTGGCCCTGCTGCCCGTGGAGGATGCCCTCGCCCTGGCGGAACAGCCCAACCTCCCCGGCACCACCGACCAGCACCCCAACTGGCGCCGCCGCCTGCCGGGCGAGGCCGCGACCCTCCTCGACGATCCGGCCTGCGAGCGCCGCCTCGCGGCACTCGCGGAGTCCCGGCCACCCGCCGGCTGAACCATACCCGCCGCGGACCGCCAGCGTCACATTGAGTGGGCCGTGGCCCCGGTTGGGATGCAGCACTCGCACTGCCAGACAGGCCCGCTCCGTCAGCTCCAGCGCGAGGCTGGTGCTGACAGCGATCCGGACAGGCAGGAGCCCTTTTCGAAAATGGTGAACCTGCTCACCTTCTCTGTCAGGCCCGGGAGGGCCGCAGGGCCCGCGTCCTGGCTGCCATCTCCCCCATCGCATGGTGTGGGGAGAAGTGCCGCGGAAGGCGAGCATCACGACCTCCCCTCCCGTCTCCGATCCGTCCCCCACTCGCCTATGAAACGCGGGGCGTCCCGCAAGGAAGCTCAGAGGAGATCGGAGGCAGGACAGCGGTGCACCGACTTCGCCACCATCCGAACCTTGGCTACCCGTGGGCTCCGGTCAGGGTAACAGTGGCCTATGAGAAGCGGGGGCCGAGCGGCATCCGAGAGGATGATCTGTGGCCGAGCCCCAAGACGGCGATGATCGAGAGCTATGCACCGTGGTGGGAATGGGCTGGATGCATGCCGGCCGCATCGCGCAATATCTTCGCGGATCCGACGCTGCTGGTGGCAGTCGATAACCTGGGTCTGCCACAGGTTGGCTGGCGCCGGGGCATGGATCCCGCGTTATGGGTCAACGGACGGTCCTGCGCCATCTCCGGCAGAGTCTATGGCAATACACCTTGATTGAAGGCTGGGTGAGATGTGCGCGAGAGGCGGCCGGATGGTGGAGCCGCGCTCAAAATTACCGTAATAACGATAAATTGTTTGCGGCATCAGCGCTTTTAATGAACCATAAATTCTTTCTCTGCGTTCTCCTATAGCCTTGTCGGACATAGATTACTTGGTACTATGGAATAGCAGCACTCGAAAGCAAAGCCAACAATAGGCAAGCTGCTTTAATACTATTTTGCCGAATGGCACAAAGTGGTTTGATATAGCCCGCTTCGCGGTACCAGGCGAATATCCCTATCGACCTGGACCACAAAAAGGAAGTGCCGAGCCGAATGAACCGGCGGGTAATATCCCGGACAAAACTTGCGCTGGAGGACAAAACATGTCAGAATCCTACAAAGATATCTACATCACTGGGTTGGTAAACGCTCGCGCTTTAGAGACTCAGGCAATTGAGCTCCTTTCGCGGCAGTTGGATCGCGTCCAGAGCTACCCTGAAGTCGAAGCGGCTTTGCGCAAGCACCTGACTGAGAGTGAACAGCAGCGTGATCGCCTCGACGAACTACTAGCCGCGCACGGAACGTCGCATTCTGGAGTGAAAGATTTTGTGACCGGTCT
This sequence comes from Roseomonas sp. TAS13, assembly GCF_001950415.1. Taxonomy (NCBI): domain Bacteria; kingdom Pseudomonadati; phylum Pseudomonadota; class Alphaproteobacteria; order Acetobacterales; family Roseomonadaceae; genus Roseomonas; species Roseomonas sp. TAS13. The sequence continues at coordinate 416 of NZ_BDLP01000076.1, read as the reverse complement.
CGTTGGTAATATGGCCGCTCTGGGCCATGTACCAATGCAGGATGAGATCATTAAGAATTCTCTGGCAAATTATGCCTTCGAACATTTTGAAATCGCGTCCTATAAATCTCTTTTGACGTTGGCTGAGCTTGCTGGTGATAGTGCTGCACCTACTGTGCTTATGCTTTCGCTGGGCGAGGAGGAGCGCATGGCACAATGGTGTGCTGATAATCTTGATGCCATCACGCGTAAGTTCGCCTCTCTTCGAGTGCAGGGCGATCAGGCCGGAATCTGACATGAATTTGGTCAGTAGATAGTCGGCCTTGAACAACGTCTTCAGGCTGTCGCCCCTGCGAGCAGGGTGCGGCCTGTCGGGACGCTGGCTTGGCTGATCGGGGTGAGGATTGCCTGTCGGAGGGCGGCGAGGAGAGCGGCCA
>NZ_BDLP01000075.1:0-15519 GCF_001950415.1 Roseomonas sp. TAS13 | reverse complement strand
GGCCGCCGCCCGGGCCGAGCGCGAGGCGAAGGAGAAGGCCGCCCGCGAGGAAGCCGCCCGCCAGGCGGCGGCCCAGGCGACCCGCGACGACGCCCGCCGCGCCGCCCGCCGCAACCGGGAGGACGAGGAGCAGGTCGCCGCCCTGCCCTCCGCCCCCGCCATCCCCCGCGGCCGCGGCCGCGCCCTGCCGGTGGCCGGCCGCGTCGTCTCCCAGTTCGGCGCCGACGGCACCACCGGCCAGACCTGGTCCACCCCGCCCGGCGCCCGCGTCGTCAGCCCCTGCTCCGGGCAGGTGGCCTTCGCTGATACATTTCGTTCCTATGGCCTGCTGTTGATCATGGATTGCGGTGACGGATACCATGTGGTCCTGTCTGGTCTCGATCGCCTGGACGCCGGGGTGGGGCAGAAAGTCTCGGCGGGCGAGGCGGTCGGGCAGATGGGACGTCCCTCTTCCGGGCGTCCCAGCCTCTACGTCGAACTCCGGCGCAGGGGACGGGCGGTGGACCCGCGACCCTGGCTGGCCGGCAACGGCCGCACGGGATAGCGGGCGCCTTCTCTGAATTTACCTTGTCTCGGGGAGCCTCGGGCGGATGCGGCGCAAGTTCCGGACAGCAACGGGTGTGGCGGTGGCCTTTGTCGCGGGGGCCGTCGCGGGACCCGTGGTGACTTCGACGGTGGTGCCGGCGCTCGCGCAGGATTCCGGCCGTGCGGACACCTATCGGCTTCTCAACCTCTTTGGCGACGTCTTCGAGCGCGTGCGGGCCGACTACGTCGATCCGGTCAACGACCGCGACGCGATCGAGAACGCCATCAACGGCATGCTGCAAGGGCTCGACCCGCACAGCTCCTACATGAACGCGAAGAACTTCCGCGACATGCAGGTGCAGACGCGCGGCGAGTTCGGCGGCCTCGGCATCGAGGTCACGCAGGAAGGCGGCTACGTCAAGGTCATCTCGCCGATCGACGACACGCCCGCCCAGCGCGCCGGCATCAAGCCCGGCGACCTGATCACCAACCTCAACGGCACCTCCGTCCAGGGCATGAGCCTGCAGGACGCGGTGGAGCAGATGCGGGGCGAGCGCGGCTCCTCCATCCGCCTGACCATCCGGCGCGAGGGCGTGACCACGCCCATCGACCTGAGCCTGACCCGGGAGGTGATCCGCCCGCAGGTCGTCCGGGCGCGGCTCGAAGGCAACGACATCGCCTATATCCGCCTCACCTCCTTCAACGAGCAGACCGATCCCGGCCTGCGCAAGACCTTCCAGCAGCTCAAGACCCAGGCGCCGAACGGGCTCAAGGGCCTGATCCTCGACCTGCGCAACAACCCCGGCGGGCTGCTCGACCAGGCGATCCAGGTCAGCGACGACCTGATCGACCAGGGCGAGATCGTTTCCACCCGCGGCCGCCGCCCCGAGGACGCGCAACGCTGGAACGCCCGCGCCGGCGACATCACCAACGGCCTTCCGGTCGTGGTGCTGATCAACGGCGGCTCCGCCTCGGCCAGCGAGATCGTGGCCGGCGCGCTGCAGGATCACCGCCGCGCCGTGGTGCTGGGCGTGAAGTCCTTCGGCAAGGGCTCGGTGCAGACGGTCATGCCGCTGCCCGGCAATGGCGCCATCCGCCTGACCACGGCGCGCTACTACACCCCCTCCGGCCGCTCCATCCAGGCCACCGGCATCGAGCCGGACGTGGAGGTGCTCGGCCAGCGCGTGGATGCCGCCCAGCGCGACCGCGAGGCCGATCTCCGCCATGCCCTCAAGCATCCCGATGGCTCCGCCGCCACCCCGGTCGCGCCCCTGCCGCCGCTGAACCTGTCCCAGAGCCTGCTCGACCGCATCCAGCACACGCCGCCCGAGGGCGCCCCCGCCTTCGACCCGACCAAGCCGGAGACGGATTTCCAGTTGCAGCAGGCCCTGGTCCTGGTGCGCGGCATGGCCGCCACGCCGCAGCAGGCCCCGGCGCAGCGGCGCGCCAGCCGCTGACCCACCGGCCGCGGCGGAAGCCGCGGCCAGGATGCCGGGCCGCTCCCATCCGGGTGCGGGAGGCTCTCGCACCCGGATGACCCGGCCATGAAAGCGGACCGGGCAGAGCAATGCCTCCCCCGGTACAGGTTTCGCGACTACCGGCCCGAGGCCGTTTCTCCGGGACCCGTGTCGCCGCGCCGGCAGGGGATACCGGCAACTCACTGCCGGAAGAACCCCGCGCGGTCCCCATGAAGCCGCCGGCTCATGCCAGCAAAGGTCCGCTACCCTCTTCGCATGGATGAGCGTCATCCTTGCAACTTCCGGCTGTCGCGATGCGGGCGTTTACCGGGCATAAACGACACAGGCTCCATAAAATTCTGGAAACCGGCGGACTTGCCTGGAAATGCCCTCATCGTTGAGGATACTCTCAAAAAGAGAGACCGCGGCAGATGACCCGCCGCGGAAAGCCGAAAATCTGCCCTGGACCGGCCCCGATGCGCCCCAGCATCCCGGCCTTCCGGGCGAGGGCGAACGGACGGAAACCATGCGCGAGGCGGTGGCTGGCGGCCCGGAAGCCGGCGAATGGAACAATGGCTGGACCTGGCTGAGGCGCTTCTGGGGCCTCGTCCTGACCGCCACCCTGCTGGGCCTGGGCACGCTCGCCTATCTCGGCCCGCCGCCGCAAGAAGCCTCCCTGGAGGCGAACCAGGACGCCGCCTCGCGGCCCCCTTCGGACGCCGCGCCAGATGCACCAGCCGCCATCTTGGCCGCTGCCCAGGCTGCCCCCGCCCCGCCGGCCGCCACCCTGACCGACCTCCAGGACCCCGCCTCCCAGCAGAGCCAGGGGCCGCCGGGTCCGATCCCGCCGCCGGACCCGCAGATGCTGGAGGCCACCCGCCTGGGCGCCCTGCCCCGCGTGGCGCCGGATGGGCGGACCTCGATCCGTGCCTATGGCCGCGCCTTCCCGCGTGCCGAGAAGCGGCCACGCATCGCCATCGTGGTCGGCGGCCTGGGCCTGAATGCGGCGCTGAGCGACGAGGCCATCCGCCGCCTGCCGCCCACGACCGGCCTCGCCTTCAGCCCCTATGCCCAGAACCTCCAGCCCCTGCTGAACCGCGCCCGCGCCCGGGGGATGGAGGCGCTGGTGGCCCTGCCGCTGGAACCCGCCGGCTATCCGTCCAACGATCCGGGGCCCCGCGCCCTCCTCACCACGCTTCCGGCCGCCGAGAACGCGGAGCGGCTGCGCTGGGTGCTGACCCGGCTGCAGGGCTATGTCGGCGCTGTCGGCGCCCTGGGCGGCATGCGCGGCGAACGCTTCGCACAGGCGCCGGAACTGCTGGCCGGGGTGCAGGACGTGCTGCGGGATCGCGGCCTGCTCTATCTCGACCCGCGGCCCGAGGCGACCAACGGCAACCGCGCCTGGGGCCGCACTGCGGATGTGGTGATCGACGAGCCCGCGACGCGCGAGGGCGTGGAGCGCCGCCTGCAGGAGCTCGAACGCGTCGCCAAGGAATGGGGATCGGCCCTCGGCGTGGCCGGCGATGCCTCGCCCGTGCTGCTGGACCGTATTACAAGCTGGGCGACGGGGCTGGAACAGCGGGGGATCGTGCTGGCGCCGGTCACCGCCATCCTCCGCCGCCCCGAGATCCCGCAGAAGGAAAGCGCCGCGCGATGAGCGACCTGCCCTACCGCCCCAATGTCGGCGCCGTGCTCTTCAACGCCGATGGGCTGGTGCTGGTGGCGCGCCGCGCGGACCAGCCGCATGGGGAGGCGGCCGCCGGCGCCTGGCAGCTCCCGCAGGGCGGGCTGGACGAAGGCGAGGAACCCCGGCAGGCCGTGCTGCGCGAACTGGCCGAGGAGATCGGCACCGGCAAGGCCGAGATCCTGGCCGAGCACGACGAATGGCTGCGCTACGACCTTCCGGAGCACCTGATCGGCAAGGTCTGGGGCGGCCGCTGGCGCGGGCAGGAACAGCGCTGGTTCGCCCTGCGCTTCACCGGCCAGGATTCCGATATCCGCCTGGATGCCGATGCCCATCAGGAATTCGATGCCTGGCGCTGGGCGAGGCTGGAAGAACTTCCCGGCCTCGCCGTCCCCTTCAAGCGCCCGATCTACGAGGCCCTGACCCGCGCCTTCGCCCGCTTCGCCGGCTGAAACCAGGTCCGGCGTTGCGCTTCCCCGGGGGACAGGCGCCGCCTTTCCCCCAGACCCCCTATCCGCCAGGACACTGCGTGCCCTGGACCCGGTTCGCTGGCGCTCGCTGATGCCGGATCGCGCCGGAGAGCCAGGCTCTCCGGCGGACTGCCAGTGCCATCAGAGCGGACAGGGTGTTTTTCTCAGGAGCCCCGCGCTTCCACCTGCTCCCAGGGATCAGGCCGCAGGGTAACGGTTACCGCCAGAGCCAACTCAGGCCCGGGGTCCGGGGACCGGCTTCGGTCCCCGGCGGAGAGGGGGTCCGGGGTGAGAGGCGGCGCCTCTCCCCCGGGGCCAGCCAAAAGAACCGCCCCCAAAAATTGGAATCGAAACGTAACGGAACGTCGCGAACCAGGGCGTCATGCTCCCTGGAACGCCTCTGCCAGCGCGTTCCAGAAGGGCTTGCGATCCCCCTCCCAGTCCAGCGGCAGGCCGCGATGCTTCAGCCCGTCCTTGCGCGTCACGCCGGGGTCGGAGACCAGCCAGGAATAACGGTCGATCAGCCCCCAGGTCAGGATGGTCTTCACTCCCCCGGCCAGGGCCGCCTCGGCGAATTCCTTCACCCGTGCCGCAACGAGGACGTCCCGGGCGGGATAGCCGTCGGGCACCTTCCAGGATTCCCGCACATCCAGCTCGGTGATCAGGAGCTGCAGCCCCTCCCCCGCCAATTCCTTGCAGAAAGCCGTGAAGGATGGCCCGCTGAAGGGCCGGTCCATCTGCAGATGCGCCTGCATCCCCACCGCATCCAGCGGTGCGCCGGCACGGCGGAGCTGCCGCACCAGGGCCAGCAGCCGCCGCCGCTTCTCCAGGCAGTGCGGCGCTTCCTCCTCCACCCCGTACTCGTTCAGGGTGATCCGCAGCGTCGGGTCTCGCTCCCGCGCCAGCCGCAGTGCCAGCTCGATATAGGACGGCCCCAGCGCCCGCAGCCAGGGCGTGTCGCGCAGGTCTCCCGTGGCCTGCGGCGTGTCGCTGCCCGGAGGGTCGGCGACCACCTCGTTCACCACGTCCCAGTCCCGCATGTTTTCGCGCGTATGGTCCAGCACGGCGGTGAAATGCGCCTCCATCACGCCGCGCGCCCGCTGCGGCCCCTCGCCCAGCGCCTTCACCAGCCAGTCCGGCACGGCATGGTGCCAGATCAGCGCATGGCCGCGCATCGCCTTGCCGTTCTGCCGGGCCCAGGCACTCATGGCGTCCAAGGGACCGAAGTCGAACTTCCCTTCCTGGGGCTGCACCGTGCCCCACTTGCCCTCGTATTCCGGCACCAGCAGGGCGCATTCGGTGCGGTAGGCGCGGGCGTAATCCGGATTGCCGAGCAGCATCGCGGACTGCGCGGCGGCGCCATAGCCGAAGCCCCGCGAACGGGCGATCCCGCCCAGGCCGGAGAATGTCTCCTGCGCGTGCCCGGAACGGAGCAGGGCCGGCCCCAGCCCGGCACCGGCCAGGGCCGCGGCGACCAGCCGCCGCCGGTGCAGGCGCCCCGGAAGCGGGCTCAGGCGACGGCTCGCGCGCAATGGGCCGTGGCCGGCAGGCTTCTTGCCGAAGTCCGGCCGGCCCCCGTTTTCGCCGGGCATGCCGTCATGGGCGGCATCATCCGCCCCCGCATCCTCCAGCCGGTCCTCCTGAACATCACATCCGCGCTCCGCTCGATAGGATCATGGGGATGAAGGCCAACCGCCCTCCCAGGCATGACAGGAGAAGCCCAGGAAGTCACCCTCGCCTAGAACAGGGGACCGGATCCACCGTTTCAATCATGAAGCGAGTAACTTCTGCCTTCCACCCGAAATCTGCGATGCACGAAGGAGAGGCATGCCCGGCAGGCCGGCCAATAAACAAAGGGCCGGTCCCCGAAGGAACCGGCCCTTGTCAGGGTTCCGCCCGCCCGCATCGGGGCGGGGGCGTTCAGGCGGCCGTCGCGGCATCCCGCATGGCGCGGGCGGCGAGAACGCGGCCATAGGCCTTCTCGCGCAGCGCCTCGCTCTCCGCCGCGGCGGCGTTCAGCTCCGCCTCGGCCTGCGTCAGGCGGCTCTCCGCATCGGCGCGCGACAGTTCCGCGACCGGCGTGGCCTCGTCGGCCAGGACCGTCACACGGTCCGGCGTGATCTCGGCGAAGCCACCGGCCACGAAGAGGCTTTCCGTGTCCCGCCCGCCTTCGCGCACCTTGATGAGGCCGCCCCGCAGGGCGACGATCATCGGGGCGTGCTTCGGCAGGATACCCATCGCGCCCTCCCAGGCCGGGATGGTGACCATCTCGACCGGGCGGGAGAGCAGGAGCTTTTCCGGGCTCACCAGCTCGAGGTTGAAGGTGTCGGCCATGGGATCAGGCCGCCTGCTTCAGGCCCTCGGCCTTCTTCACGGCTTCCTCGATGGTGCCGACCATGTAGAAGGCGGCCTCCGGCAGGTGGTCGTACTTGCCTTCCACGATGCCGGCGAAGGAACGGATCGTGTCCTCCAGCTTCACGAAGACGCCCGGCGTGCCGGTGAAGACCTCGGCCACGTGGAAGGGCTGGCTCAGGAAGCGCTGGATCTTGCGCGCGCGCGCCACGACCAGCTTGTCCTCCTCCGACAGCTCGTCCATGCCCAGGATGGCGATGATGTCCTGCAGCGACTTGTAGGTCTGCAGCACGCGCTGCACCTCGCGGGCAACACGGTAGTGCTCCTCGCCCACCACGCGCGGGTCGAGGGCGCGGGAGGTGGAGTCCAGCGGGTCCACGGCCGGGAAGATGCCGAGCTCGGCGATCGAGCGGTTCAGCACCGTCGTGGCGTCGAGGTGGGCGAAGGACGTCGCCGGCGCCGGGTCGGTCAGGTCGTCGGCCGGCACGTAGATGGCCTGCACCGAGGTGATCGAGCCCTTCTTGGTCGAGGTGATCCGCTCCTGCAGCTGCCCCATGTCGGTGGCCAGCGTCGGCTGGTAGCCCACCGCGGAGGGGATGCGGCCCAGCAGCGCCGAGACCTCGGCACCCGCCTGGGTGAAGCGGAAGATGTTGTCGATGAAGAAGAGCACGTCCTGGCCCTGCTCATCGCGGAAATACTCCGCCATGGACAGGCCCGACAGCGCCACGCGCGCACGGGCACCCGGCGGCTCGTTCATCTGGCCATAGACCAGCGCCACCTTGGAGCCTTCGGTGTTGCCCTCGTTGAGCTTGATGACGCCCGCGTCGATCATCTCGTGATAGAGGTCGTTGCCCTCGCGGGTGCGCTCGCCCACTCCGGCGAAGACCGACACGCCGCCATGGCCCTTGGCGATGTTGTTGATCAGCTCCTGGATGGTGACCGTCTTGCCCACGCCGGCACCGCCGAACAGGCCGATCTTGCCGCCCTTGGAATAGGGCGCCAGCAGGTCGATCACCTTGATGCCCGTCACCAGGATCTCGGCCGCCGTCGCCTGGTCGGCGAAGGCCGGGGCCTCGCGGTGGATCGGATAGGACTTCTGGTGCGGCACCGGGCCCCGCTCGTCGATCGGCTCGCCGATCACGTTCAGGATGCGGCCCAGCGTACCCTCGCCGACCGGCACCACGATGCCCTTGCCCGTGTCCACCACCTCGGTGCCGCGGACGAGGCCGTCCGTGGTGTCCATGGCGATGCAGCGCACCGTGCGCTCGCCCAGCTCCTGGGCGACTTCCAGCACCAGGGTGCGGTCGCCGACCTTGGTGGTCAGCGCGTTCAGGATATAGGGCAGCTCCGAGGGGAACTGCACGTCCACCACGGCGCCCAGCACCTGGGTGACCTTACCGACGTTGTTCTTCATGTCCTGCTTTCCCCAAGGCTTTTCAGCTGATGCGATTCACGCTTCGCGACCGCATCAGACGGCCGAGGCGCCGGAGATGATCTCGATCAGCTCCGTGGTGATGTTGGCCTGACGCGTGCGGTTGTAGCTCAGCGTCAGCTTGTTGATCATGTCGCCCGCGTTGCGGGTGGCGTTGTCCATCGCGTTCATCTGCGCGCCATAGAAGCCGGCGGCGGATTCCAGCAGCGCGCGGTAGACCTGGATGGACAGGTTCTTGGGCAGGAGCTGCTCCAGCAGCGCCTCCTCGCCCGGCTCGAACTCGTAGAGCGCGCCGTCGCTGCTGGCCGCCGGCGCGGCCTCGTCGCCCGAAGGCGCCGGGACCTTGGCCGGGATCAGCTGCTGCTCGGCCGGGATCTGCGAGATCACCGAATGGAAGCGGTTGTAGATCAGCGAGCATACGTCGAACTCGCCCGCCTCCAGCATCGCCGTCACCTTCGCCGCCACCGCGTCGGCCTGCTCGAAGCTCAGGCGCTTGACCTGGGCGTAGGAGACCTCCTCGACGAAGCGGCTGCCGAAGTCGCGGCGCAGATAGGTGGCGCCCTTGCGGCCGACCGTGATCACCTTCACGGTCTTGCCCTTGGCCTCCAGCTCCCGGATGCGGTTGCGCGCGAAGCGCCCCGCATTGGTGTTGAAGGCACCGGCCAGGCCGCGCTCGCCCGTCACCACGATCAGCAGGTGCACCTGGTCGCGCCCGCTGCCCACCAGCATCCTCGGCGCATCGGGGCTGCCCGCCACCGCGCCGCCGAGGGAGGCCAGCATGCGCTCCATCCGCTCGGCATAGGGGCGCGCCGCCTCGGCCTGCTGCTGCGCGCGGCGCAGCTTGGCCGCGGCGACCATCTTCATGGCCTGCGTGATCTTACGGGTCGACTTCACCGACGCGATGCGCGCCCGCAGGGCCTTGAGATTCGCCATCGGCCTTGCTTCCTCCTCTTAAACGCGCGTCAGGAGAAGGACTTGGCGAAGCCGTCGAGGAAGGCGGTCAGCTTGTTCTCGGTCTCCTTGGAGATCGCGCCCTCCGTGCGGATGGCCTCCAGGATGCCGGGCTGCGCCGCCCTCAGCTCGGACAGCATCCGCGCCTCGAAGGTGGTGACCTTGTTCACCTCGATCCGGTCCAGGTAGCCGCGCGTGCCGGCGAAGATCGACACCACCTGCTCCTCCACCGGCATCGGCGAGAACTGCGGCTGCTTCAGCAGCTCGGTCAGGCGCGCGCCACGGGCCAGCAGGGCCTGGGTGGAGGCGTCGAGGTCCGAGGCGAACTGCGAGAAGGCCGCCATCTCGCGATACTGGGCGAGGTCGAGCTTGATCTTGCCCGCCACCTGCTTCATCGCCTTGATCTGCGCCGCCGAGCCCACGCGCGACACCGACAGGCCGACGTTCACGGCCGGGCGGATGCCCTTGTAGAACAGCTCGGTCTCCAGGAAGATCTGGCCGTCGGTGATCGAGATCACGTTGGTCGGGATATAGGCCGACACGTCGCCCGCCTGCGTCTCGATGACCGGCAACGCGGTCAGGGAGCCGGCGCCGAAGTCGTCGTTCATCTTCGCCGCGCGCTCCAGCAGGCGCGAGTGCAGGTAGAACACGTCGCCCGGATAGGCCTCGCGCCCCGGCGGGCGGCGCAGCAGCAGCGACATCTGGCGATAGGCCACGGCCTGCTTGGACAGATCATCGTAGATGATCAGCGCGTGCATGCCGTTGTCGCGGAAATACTCGCCCATGGCACAGGCGGAGTAGGGCGCCAGGAACTGCAGCGGCGCCGGGTCGGAGGCGGTGGCGGCGACCACGATGGAATACTCCATCGCGCCCTGCTCCTCCAGCGTGCGGACCAGCTGCGCCACGGTGGAGCGCTTCTGTCCGATCGCGACGTAGATGCAGTAGAGCTTCTTGCTCTCGTCGGTGCTCTGGTTGACCGGCTTCTGGTTCAGGATGGTGTCGATCAGCACGGCGGACTTGCCGGTCTGGCGGTCGCCGATCAGCAGCTCGCGCTGGCCGCGGCCGATCGGGATCAGGGCGTCGATGGCCTTGATGCCCGTCTGCATCGGCTCGTGCACCGACTTGCGCGGGATGATGCCCGGCGCCTTCACCTCGGCCAGGCGGCGCTCGGTGAACATGATCGGGCCCTTGCCGTCGATCGGGTTGCCCAGGCCGTCCACCACGCGGCCCAGCAGGCCTTTGCCCACCGGCACGTCCACGATGGTGCCGGTGCGGGAAACGGTGTCGCCCTCGCGGATGGCGCTGTCATCGCCCAGCACCACGATGCCGACATTGTCGGATTCGAGGTTCAGGGCCATGCCCTTCACGCCGGCGCCGGGGAAGTCCACCAGCTCGCCGGCCATGATGTTCTGCAGGCCATAGACCCGGGCGATGCCGTCGCCGATGGTCAGCACGGTGCCGACCTCGGAAACGTTCGCCTCGGAATCGAAGCCGGCGATCTGCTTCTTGAGGATCTCGGAGATCTCGGCGGGACGGATGTCCATGTTCAGGCGGCCCCCTTCATGGCGTAGCTCAGGCGCTGGAGCCTGGACTTGATGGATGTGTCGTAGAGGCGGGAGCCGATCTTGAGGATCATCCCCCCGAGGATGGACGGGTCGAGACGCTCGACCAGTCGGACGTTGGAATAGCCCGCCTCGGTCAGGCGGGCTGCGATCTGGTTCCGCTGGGTGTCGTTCAGCGGATGGGCGGTCGTGACCTCGGCCGTCTGCTGGCCCCGGCTCTCGGCGAGCAGCAGGGCGAAGGAGGCGGCCACTTCCGGCAGGGCGGCGAGGCGGCGGTTGTTCACCAGCACGCCGACGAGGTTGCGCACATCCCCGGAGATGCCGGCGCGCTCCAGCACCGCGAAGGCGCCCTTCTGCTGCTGCGCGGCATCCAGCCGGGGGTCCGAGACGAAGGCGCGGAACGGCGCGTCGTCGCGCCACAGCGCCTGGAGGGTTTCCATATCCGCCGCGACCTGGTCCACCGAGCGGTGCTCCCGGGCGAGGTCGAGGAGCGCCTGCGCGTAGCGTTGCGCGAGTCCGGTAGCGCGGGGCGCGTCGGGCGAGACGGTGGTCGCGTCAGAGGCCACGTGAGTTCCCGTATCGTGAGTTGAGCCCCGGCCGAGGAGCCGGGCGCGCGCTGAGGGAAACCCTCTCGCAGCGCGGGCGCCTTAACATATGGCAAGCCATTGCGGCAACTGGCCGAGGGCGCTTCCAGCGGGTTCCGGCCCAGCTTTGCGACAGCCTGATGTCGCTGCGGCGTCTTTCGGGCCAGGGAAAACCGCCCGTCCGGCCTTCCGGGCCCGTCCCGGCGGGGCGCGGCGGGCGGAATCGCGAATCCGGCAGCGCAACTTTCACGCGTGTAACTTCTCGCCCACTGCGGCGATTGATTCGCATGGCCCCCTATCCCGAGGAGCATGCGTCATGAGCGGAACCGAGAAGGACCCGGCTGGGCGGAAACCGGCACCGGAACAGGAGAACGAGCTGGACGAGACCATCGAGGAGAGCTTTCCGGCCTCCGACCCGGCCTCCAACACCGGCGTGACCGGCCCGGTGGTGGACCCGATCGAGGATCTTCCCCCCGAGGAGCGCAACAAGGACACCCCGCACGAGACCATCCGGGACTGGCGGGGCACCTTTCCCATCGAGGTCTGACCCCCGCCCGGCCGGGAAGCCACGGGGGAACCGGCATCCCCTCCCGGCCTCCTATTCCTTTGGTGCAAGCGAGGCGGCGCTGCCGCCCAGCGCCACCTCGGGAATGCCCGATCCGGCCCGGCCCCAGGGTGCCGCAGGGCCCGTCAGCCCCGGGGGGGCGGCCAGGGCATCGTGGCCGGCCGGCGCCTCGCCGCGCTGCCGCCCCGGCAGGAAGCCCCCCTCGCGCAGCGAGGTCTCGATCTCCTCCAGCGTCCGCCCCCGGGTTTCCGGCACCCGCTTCAGCACGAAGACGAAGGAGGTCAGGTTCAGCGCCGCATAGGTCCACATCATCCCGTGCACCCCGGCATAATGCACCAGGGACAGCGCCGTGGCGGTGACCAGGAGGTTGGAGCCCCAGAGCGTGGCCGCATGGGCACTGCTCGCCTTGCCCCGGACGGAAAGCGGAAACATCTCCGATCCCAGCAGCCAGCCCACCACCTGGATGCCGCCGGCATTGAACAGCATGAAGAGCAGCAGGCAGCCCACCACCAGCCAGGCATGTTCATCCGTTGCCATGCCCGCCTTGAACAGCCCGCCGAGCACCAGCAGCGTCACCACGGTGCCGGGGATCATCACCAGCATCAGCCCGCGCCGGCCCACCCGGTCCACGATGGAGCGGCCGATGAAGGTCATGACCACGTACATCACCGCCAGGCTCAGGCTGGACCATAGCGCCACGGACTGCGAGAAGCCCGCCCCGGCCAGGATGGTCGGCGTATAGTAGATCATCATCTCCAGCCCCGAGAGCTGGGTGAAGGCCGCCACGCCCAGCGCCGCCACCAGCGCCGGCCGCAGCCAGGGCTGCGCCAGGGCGCCCCAGCCCCGCTCCGCCGCGTCACGCTCGCGCCGGGCGACCCGGTGGATCTCGCGCAGTTCGGCCCGCGCCTGCCGCTCGTCACCCCGCACGGAGGACAGGACTTCCCGTGCCTCCCGCGGCCGGTCGGCCCCGACCAGCCAGCGCGGGCTTTCCGGCAGGCGCAGCATGGCCAGCAACAGCAGCGCCGCCGGCAGGATCGCCACCGCGATCATCATCCGCCATGACCAGAGCCCATGCAGCGCCACGCCCACGACATTGGCCAGCAGGATGCCGATGCCGATGGCGAGGTTGAAGGTGATCACCAGCCGCCCGCGCCGCGCCGCCGGCGCCAGTTCCGCGATATAGACGGGCACTACCTGCGAGGAACCGCCCACCGCGAGGCCCAGGAACACCCGCGACAGCGACAGCTCCAGCGGCGATCGGGCGAGCGACGAGGCCAGCGCCCCCAGGCAGAAGACCGTGGCCACCACCATCACGGTGCGCCGCCGCCCGATCCGTTCCGACAGCCAGCCGGTGCCGAGGGCACCCAGCACGGCCCCCACCAGGATGGAGGCGGTCACCACCTCCTGCATCCGGTGGCCCAGCCCGAACTCCTGCGTGATCTGCAGCAGGGCGCCGGAGATGATCCCGGTGTCGTAGCCATAGAGGAAGCCCGCCACCGCCATCACCGCGGTGATGGCCAGCAGGAAGGCGTTGCCTGAGGAAGCTGCCCCCACGGTCGGTGTCTCCACCATGGGGGCGGCGCGCGTATCGGCCATTGGATCGCTCCGCTGGTTCGCGAAAGTCGGGCGCGCGCCGGGCGCGCACCGGAACCTCCTGGGGTGTGGGGACCCCCACGCCGAGCCGGGGGCCATGCTCTGGTCCACCCGGCACGGTCCGGCGGATCGGTGAAGACGCGCATCGGAACGGGCAGGGCCCGCCAAGGCCCCACCGGGAAAACCGGCAACCCTCTTCTTCAGGAAGACCAAGCCGGCGGGCCGGGGCCGGCAGAACCGCCCCGCAGCCCAGGCACCGATGCCCGCGTGAGGGGACACATATCGCAACGCAGCGCGCCGCTTCAACCGCCATTGTGCCGCAAAGCCAGGAAAGCCGCGGCGCAAACCTCTATCATATCAATATGATGGATGGATCTGGCAGGCCCGGGGAGGCGGAGCCTCTGCCCGGGGCCAGCCATGAAGAACCGCCGCTAGAGAAAGCTCACCGGGTCCACATCCACCTGGATCCGCACCGAGGCCGGCACATCGACCCGCCCCAGCCAGTCCCACAGCAGCGGCTGCACCGCCACGTCGCGCCGGGCCTTCAGCAGCAGCCGCCGACGGTGCCGCCCGCGCAGCAGGGCGAGCGGCGCCGGGGCCGGGCCCAGCACCTGCACCCCCTCGCCGCCCGGGGCGGAAAGCCCCAGGTCGCGCGCCACCCGGTCCGCCGCCCGCTCGTCCTCCGAGCTCACGATCAGCGCCGCCAAGCGGCCGAAGGGCGGCCAGCCGCCCGGGCGGCGGGCGGCGGCCTCCTCGGCCATGAAGCTGTCCAGGTCGCCCGAGACGAGGGCCATCATCACCGGATGGTCCGGCACCCAGGATTGCAGCATCACCCGCCCCGGGCTTTCCGCGCGCCCCGCGCGCCCGGAGACCTGATGGAGAAGCTGCACCGTCCGCTCCGCGGCCCGCAGGTCTCCGCCGGCCAGCCCCAGATCCGCATCTACCACCCCCACCAGCGTCAGGTGCGGGAAATGCCAGCCCTTGGCCACGATCTGCGTGCCGATCACGAGGTCCACCTCGCGCTCGGCGATCTGCCGCGCCGCCTCGGCAGCTGCCGCCGGGCCGGGAATGGTATCCGAGGCCATGACCAGCCGCCGCGCCTCGGGAAAGAGTAGCGCCGCCTCCTCCTGCACCCGCTCCACCCCCGGCCCGATCGCGGTCAGGCTGCCCTCCGCCCCGCATTCCGGACAGAACTGGGGCGTCGGCTCCGTGTGGCCGCAATGGTGGCATTGCAGCCGCCGCTGCGCCCGGTGCTCCACCAGCCAGGCGGTGCAGTTGGGGCAGCGCATCCGGTGGCCGCAGGTGCGGCAGAGCGTCAACGGGGCATAGCCGCGCCGATTCAGGAAGAGCATCGCCTGCTCGCCCCGCGCCAGGGTCTCGTTCACCGCCTGCACCAGCGGCGGCGCGATGAAGCGCCCCCGCTCCGGCGGCGTCTTGCGCAGGTCCAGCACCGTCACCTCGGGCAGCCCCGCCGCTCCGTGCCGCCGCGGCAGGTTCAGGGCGGTATAGCGCCCGGTCTCCGCATTGGTCAGCGTTTCCAGCGAGGGCGTGGCCGAGACCAGCACGCATCCCGCCTGGGCGAAGCGCGCCCGCACCACCGCCATGTCGCGGGCGTGGTAGATCACGCCCTCCTCCTGCTTGAAGGCGGTCTCGTGCTCCTCGTCCACGATGATCAGGCCCAGGTCGGGAAAGGGCAGGAACAGCGCCGAGCGCGCGCCCACCAGCACCTTGGCCTCCCCTTCCGCCACCGCGCGCCAGGTATTGCGCCGCCGCCGCCCGCCCAGTTCCGAATGCCACATCGCCGGCTCGCAGCCGAAGCGGCCCTCGAAGCGCTCCAGCCACTGGGTGGACAAGGCGATCTCCGGCAGCAGCACCAGCGCCTGCCGCCCCTGCCGCAGCGTCTCCGCCACCGCGTCCAGATAGACCTCGGTCTTGCCCGAGCCGGTGACCCCGGCCAGCAGCGTCACGCCGAACTTCCGCGAATCCACCAGCTCGCGCAGCGACGCCGCCGCCTGCTCCTGCTCCGGCATCAGCGACGGGCCGGGATGCGCCGGGTCGGGCGTGGGAAAGGCCACGGGGCGCGGCATCAGCGCCGGCTCCACCAGCCCGTGATCCGCCAGCCCCCGCAGCACCGAGGCCGAGGTCCCGGCCTCGTCCGCGATCTCCGCGCCCGAGCGGATCTCGCCCGGCAGCAGCACGTCCAGGATCCGCCGCCGCCCCTCGGTCAGCCGGTAGCCCGGCGCCCCGTTCCGCGCCGCCTCGCCCGCGGCCGAAAGCCGCCACCCCGCCTGCTGCCCCGGCTGTCTCTTGATCACATCTACGCACAGCTCCACCGTAAGGCGAA
>NZ_BDLP01000074.1:0-15541 GCF_001950415.1 Roseomonas sp. TAS13 | reverse complement strand
CGCCGGGTGCTGGACTTCGCCGCCGGAGGTGGGCTGGCCGCCATCGCCTGCCACCGGGCCGGGGCGACGTCGGTGGAGGCGGCGGAGCTCGACCCCCTGGCCTGCGCCGCCATCCGGCTGAACGCGCGGCACAACGGGGCGGATTCGGTGCGCGACGTCTGCGGCGACGTGGTGGGGGCACCCGGGCGCTGGGATGTCATCCTGGCGGGCGATGTCTGCTACGAGGCGCCGATGACCCGGCACATCCTGCCCTGGCTGCGCGGCCTCGCCGCGGGCGGGGCGGAGGTCTGGCTGGCCGATCCGGGCCGGGCCTACCTGCCACGCGAGGCCCTGGCGCCCGGGCCGCGCTACACCGTGCCGGTGACGCGGGAGCTGGAGGACCGCGACACGCGGGAGGTCACGGTCTGGCGCGTGCTGCCGCCGGAACAGGCTACTCGACCTGCCGCTTCTCCAGCTTCCGGGCCAGGGTGCGGCGGTGGAGGCCGAGGCGGCGGGCGGATTCGGAAACGTTGAAGCCGGTTTCCGCCAGGGTCTGGTGGATGCGTTCCCATTCCAGGGTCTTGATCGAGGTCGGGCGCTGGCTGAGCGGCGTGGTCACGTTGCCGGCGGCCTTGCCGAAGGCTTCCTCGATGTCGTCGGTGTTGGAGGGCTTGGCGAGGTAGTGGCAGGCGCCGAGCTTGATGGCCTCCACCGCCGTGGCGATGCTGGCGAAGCCGGTGAGGACCACGATCAGCATCGCCGGGTCGTGGTCGTGCAGGGTCTGGACACAGGCGAGGCCCGAGGCGCCGGAGAGCTTCAGGTCCACCACCGCGTAATGCGGCGTGCGGGCCTGGAGAAGCTCCTCCATCTCCTCCGGCCCGGCCGCGACCAGGACCTCGTAGCCACGGCGCTCGAAGGAGCGGCGCAGGGTGCGGGAGAAGCTGGCATCGTCCTCGACGATCAGCAGGAGCCGCTCATCGGGCATCGTCGTCTCCTTCCAGGGCCTCGCCGATGGCGATGGCGGCCAGGGGCAGGGTCAGGGTGACGGTGGCCCCCCGCCCCGGCCGGTTGCGGGCGGTGACGGTGCCGCCCAGCTTGCGCGCGACATTGACCACGAGGAAGAGGCCCAGCCCGCCGCCGGTGCGGCCCTTGGTGGAGCGGTAGGGGCTGCCGAACTCGGCCAGCATCCCCGGCGCGAAGCCCGGGCCGTCGTCGCTCACCTCCAGCAGCAGGTCGTCGCCGTCGCGCGAGGCGGCGAGGTGCACGGCGGGCGAGGGCGCCTCCTGGGCATTGACCAGGAGGTTGGCCAGGACCTGCTTCAGCGCCGGGTCGGCCACGATCGGGATGTCCTCCACCAATTCGTTGCGGAAGGTGAGGCCGAAGCTGGGATGGGCAAGCTCCCATTCGTGGAGGAAATCCTCCAGGAAGGCACCGATGGTGGTGAGCGCCGGGTCCTCCCCCCTCGCCTCCCCGGCGGAAAGGAGGATGCCGCCGATGATCGACTTGCAGCGGTCGATGGCGGCCTGCATCTCGTCGATCTCGCCCTGCAGGTCCTGCATCTCTCGCAGCGCGGGCATGCGCTGCCAGTCGCCCAGGATGACGGAGACGGTGGCCAGCGGCGTGCTGAGCTCATGCGCCGCGCCGGAGGCGAGCAGGCCCATGCGGATGATGTGCTCCTCCTCCACCGCCTGCTGCCGCATATGGGCGAGGTGCGCATCCCTGTCCCGCAGGTTGCCGCTGATGCGGGTGGTGAAGACCATCAGCAGCACGGCGACCAGGATGAAGCAGACCAGCAGCCCGTAGAGATGCAGGGTGAAGAGGTCCGCGCCCAGGCTCTCCGGCAGGAGCAGCGGCCGGTAGTCCAGCGTCAGGCCGAGGAAGCAGGCGATGGCGATGGCCACCACGGCCCAGGCGCCATGCTGTCCCAGCAGCACCGCCGCCAGGGTGACCTGGAGCAGGTAGAGCGAGACGAAGGGGTTGGTCATCCCGCCGCTGAGATAGAGCTGCACCGTCAGGGCGGCCACGTCGAAGGCCAGGACCAGGAAGAGCTCCAGCCCCCCGACGGGGGTGCGCAGGCGCAGGCGGAGCAGGCTGAGGAGGTTGAGCCCGATCAGCGCGGCCACCACCAAGGCCATCTGCCGCAGCGGCAGGTCGATGCCCAGCCCGTAGCGCACGGTGCCGATGGTCAGCACCTGCCCCACCACCGCGACCCAGCGGAGCTGGACGAGCTGGAGCATGTTCTTGCTGCCGGCCTCGTCCCGCGACAGCGGGGGCTGGGCCGGGGCGAGCGGACCGCGGGAGGCCTGCATCAGGCGTTCCGCCTCGGGCCGGGTCCTCCGGCCGCGCCGGGCGGGCGGGCGCTCCGCTGTGCTCGGGGATGGCATCCGCCTCTCCTACCCCCGGGCGGCCTGTCCCGGCGAGGGGGACTCGTCGGGGCGCGGGTCAGCCTTGCGGCATGAGGCGGGCGAAGGCGGTCAGGCCTGCCGTCGGGCCCGCCATTCCTCCCGGGCGACATAGGCGGTGGCGGCGGCCACCATCAGCGCCAGGGCATACCAAGTGATTGCATAGACCAGATGGTTGTTCGGGAAGCTGATCACCGTCAGCCCGCCGACCGGCAGCCCACCCGGGTTGGGAACGGCGTCAGCATCGATGAAATAGGGAGCGACCGGTCCGGGGAGCCCCCGGACGGCGGCGATGGCGGCCACGTCGCGGGAGTACCACCGCCCCTCGGCCGGGCGGTTGCTGCGCAGGAAGCTGCCCCCGGGCTCGGTGACGCGGAGCAGACCCGTGACGGTGACGGGACCGGCCACCTGCCCTTCCGCACGGCCGGCCGGATCGCGCCGGTCGCCGGGGACGAAGCCGCGGTTGACAAGAACGGTGAAGCCCGCCTCGTCGCGCAAAGGGGTGAGCACCCAGAAGCCCGCGCCCAGGTTGGTATTGGCCTGGACCAGCGTTTCGCGGTCGTGGAGGAAGCGGCCCATGACCCGGACGTGGCGGTATTCGTCCCGCGCGGCGGTGACGCCCGGCCAGGCATCCACCCCGGGCGGGGCGGCGGGCGGGGCATGGACGCGGCTCTCGACGCGCTGGATCAGGTCGAGCTTCCAGGCGCGGCGCTCGACCTGCCAGGTGCCCAGCGCCACCAGCCCGGCAAAGGCCAGCAGCGCCAGGAAGCCCAGAAGAAACAGGCGGGCCGGGGAATGCGGGCGCCAGCCCTCCCCGGCCCATTCCGGATCGTGGCCCTTGAGTTCAGGCCCCGTGGATGGAGGCAAGGCCAGGCCTCAGGGCATGTTGCTCATGTCGTGGGCGTTCATGGGCATCATGTTCGCGTTCAGGTGGTACATGACCCAGAGCGAGCCCGAGAGGGTGATGACGACCAGCACGATCGTGAAGATCAGCGCCAGCATGGTCCAGCCACCCTCGGAGCGGGAGTTCATGTGCAGGAAGTAGACCATGTGCACGACGACCTGGATCGCCCCCAGCCCCATGACCGTCATGGCGGTCACCCGCGGATCGGCGATGACATCGCCCATCACCAGCCAGAAGGGAATGGCGGTGAGGATGACCGACAGGATGAAGCCCGTCAGATACCCGCCATAGGTGCCGTGATAGCCGCCGTCGTGATGGTCGTCGTGGCCATGGCCGTCAGGGCCATGGTCGTGACCGGGCTGGTGCGCGGTTGCGTGCGAGCTCATTGCAGCACCCCGAGGAGATAGACGAAGGAGAAGACGCCGATCCAGATGACGTCCAGGAAGTGCCAGAACAGGCTGAGGCACATCAGGCGGCGCTGGTTCGCCTGGTGCAGCCCGAAGCGGGCGACCTGCACCATGAGGGTGATCAGCCAGATGATGCCCACCGTCACGTGCAGGCCGTGCGTGCCGACCAGCGTGAAGAAGGAGGACAGGAAGGCGCTGCGCTGCGGCCCCGCCCCTTCCGAGATCAGGTGGTGGAACTCGTAGAGCTCCAGCCCGAGGAAGGTGGCGCCGAACAGGCCGGTGACGAACAGCCAGAACAGCACCGCGCCCTTCCGCTGCTTCATCATCGCCAGCATGGCGAAGCCATAGGTGATGGACGAGAACAGCAGCATCGCGGTGTTCAGCGCCACCAGTGGCAGGTCGAACAGCTCCTGCGGCGTGGGGCCGGCGGCGAAGCTGCGGCCCAGCACGCCATAGGTGGCGAAGAGCACCGCGAAGATGAGGCAGTCGCTCATCAGGTAGATCCAGAAGCCCAGCATGGTGCTGTTCTCCGGATGCGCGTGATCGTCGTCCAGAACGTAGAAGGGGACGTTCGCGTCCACGGCGGGATTGTAGGAATGCGTGCTCATGCGCCGCTCACTCCCCCGCCGCCATGGCGGCCGCGCGGGCCTGTTCCGTCCGCGCCACCACATCCGCGGGGATGTAGAAGTCGCGCTTGTAGTTGAAGGTATGGGCGATCGCGGTGACAAGGATCGCCACGAAGCTCAGCGCCGCCAGCCACCACATGTACCAGACCATCGCGAAGCCGAAGACCAGCGACAGGCCGGCCAGGATGATGCCCGCGCCGGTGCCCTTGGGCATGTGGATCGGGCGGTAGCCCCCCTGCGGGTACTGGTGGCCGCGCTGCTTCATGTCCCACCACGCATCGTGGTTGTGGATCACCGGGGTGAAGGCGAAGTTGTACTCCGGCGGGGGCGAGGAGGTCGCCCATTCCAGGGTACGGCCGTTCCAGGGATCGCCGGTCACGTCGCGCAGCTGGTCGCGCTTCATGAAGCTCACCACCAGCTGGATGATGAAGCTCAGGATGCCGAGCGCGATCAGGAAGGCGCCGAAGGCGGCGATGATGAACCAGATCTGCAGCGAGGGGTCGTCGAAGTGGTTGATGCGGCGGGTCACGCCCATCAGCCCCAGGACGTAGAGCGGCATGAAGGCGAAGTAGAAGCCGATCAGCCAGAACCAGAAGGACATCTTGCCCCAGAAGGGATCGAGCTTGAAGCCGAAGGCCTTGGGGAACCAGTAGGTGATGCCCGCGAGCATGCCGAAGACCACGCCGCCGATGATGACGTTGTGGAAGTGGGCGATCAGGAACAGGGTGTTGTGGAACTGGAAGTCGGCCGGCGGGATGGCGAGCATCACGCCGGACATGCCGCCGATGGTGAAGGTCACCATGAAGCCGACGGTCCACATCATCGGCACCTCGAACCGGATGCGGCCGCGGTACATGGTGAAGAGCCAGTTGAACAGCTTGGCACCCGTCGGGATCGAGATGATCATCGTCGTGATGCCGAAGAAGGAGTTCACGCTGGCGCCGGAGCCCATGGTGAAGAAGTGGTGCAGCCAGACCAGGTAGGACAGGATGGTGATCACCACCGTGGCGTAGACCATGGAGGTGTAGCCGAAGAGGCGCTTCGAGCAGAAGGTGGAGACCACCTCCGAGAACACGCCGAAGGCCGGCAGGATCAGGATGTAGACCTCCGGATGGCCCCAGATCCAGATCAGGTTGACGTACATCATGGGGTTGCCGCCGAGATCGGCGGTGAAGAAGTTCGTCCCCACGTAGCGGTCGAGCGAGAGCAGGACCAGCACGGCGGTCAGCACCGGGAAGGCCGCGACGATCAGCACGTTGGTGCAGAGCGCAGTCCAGGTGAAGACGGGCAGCTTCATCATGGTCATGCCCGGCGCGCGCATCTTCACGATGGTCGCGATCAGGTTGACGCCTGATAGCAAGGTGCCGATGCCCGCGATCTGCAAGGCCCATATGTAGTAGTCGACCCCGACCCCGGGATTGGCCTCGTAGCCGGAGAGCGGCGGATAGGCGAGCCAGCCGGTCTGGGCGAATTCGCCGATGAACAGCGACATCATGACCAGCACGGCGCCGGCCGTGGTCATCCAGAAGCTGAAGTTGTTCAGGAAGGGGAAGGCCACGTCGCGGGCGCCGATCTGCAGCGGCACCACGAAGTTCATCAGGCCCGTCACCAGCGGCATGGCCATGAAGAAGATCATGATCACGCCATGGGCGGTGAAGACCTGGTCGTAGTGGTGCGGCGGCAGGTAGCCCTCGGACCCGTTGAAGGCGATGGCCTGCTGGGTCCGCATCATGACGGCGTCGGCGAAGCCGCGCAGCAGCATGATGATGGCCAGGATCACGTACATGATCCCGATCTTCTTGTGGTCCACCGAGGTGAACCACTCCTTCCAGAGATAGCCCCAGAGCCGGAAATAGGTGAGCGCGCCGAGCACCGCGAGGCCGCCGATGGCCACGCCGATGAAGGTCACGATCAGGATCGGCTCGTGGTACGGGATCGATTCGAGCGAGAGCCGCCCGAACACGAGTGTCGCGAGGTCCGTGTTGGAGGACATTGGGTCTACTCTATCACTTCGTGATCGAGGGCCGGACCCTGGAAGGGCCGGCCGGTTTCACGGGCCACCGGGGCTCCCCTGCGGGAGGAGGAGCGGCTACCCGGCGGGATGGGTCGGCCGCCGGCGGAGGGCCGGCGGCGGGCGGAGGAGGTCAATTCGCGATCTCGGCCTGCGCGCGGCCATAGGGGTCGGCGGGGGTGCAGAGAGCCATCACGTAGCGCTGGCGGGGCGCGTTGCGGTCTTCGGCCCGGGCCTCCGCCACTTCGCCGCCCGTGCGGGACGCCGCCGGACGGCTGCCCACGTTGAAGGTGCCTGCCGGGCCGAGCCCGCCATTGGCGTCGATGCGCATCATCTGGCTCTGGCACATCCGGCTGGTATCGACGCAGCGGTCCAGGATGGCGGCGAAGAGCTCGGGATCGACGGTGCGGAAGCGGCGCACCGGCTCCTTCTGGCTGGGGCGCTCCAGCTGCAGGTAGGCGGCGCGGGTCAGGTCCTCGTTCGAGGTCTTGGCCTCCACCACCCAGCGGCCGAATTCCTCCTGGCTCATGCCCTTGAACTGGAAGTGCATGTCGGAGAAGCCGGCGCCGCTGTAGTTCGCCGAGAAGCCCTGGTAGCTGCCGGGCGCGTTGATCACCGCGTGCAGCTTCGTCTCCATGCCGGGCATGGAGTAGATCTGTCCCGCCAGGGCCGGGATGGAGAAGGAGTTCATCAGGGCCGAGGAGGTGATCCGGAAGTTGATCGGCACGTCCACCGGGGCGGCCACCTCGTTGACCGTGGCGATCCCCTGCTCCGGGTAGATGAACAGCCACTTCCAGTCGAGGGACACGACCTGGATCTCCAGGGGCTTCATGTTCTCCGTCACCGGCCGCTCGGCATCGATGCGTGAAAGCGGGCGATAGGGGTCGAGCAGGTGGGTGCCGACCCAGGTCACGGCGCCCAGGGCGATGATGATCGTCAGGGGCGCCGCCCAGATGACCACTTCCAGGGGCGTGGAATGATACCATTCCGGATCGTACTTCGCCTTGCTGTTCGAGGCGCGGTAGCGCCATGCGAAGATCAGGGTCAGCACGATCACCGGAACGATGATCAACAGCATCAGGACGGTGGAGATCACGATCAGGTCACGCTGCTGGACAGCGATGTCACCCGATGGATTCAGGACCACCATTTTGCAGCCGGACAGCAGCGCGGCCAGCGCCACCAGAGGCAGGGTACGCAGGATCTTGGAGGGCATGCCACTCGATCGTGAAACTATGGTGCGATGCACAGCTTCTACGGAAGGACGGGCGCCGGAGGGATTGGACATTTTGTCCAATGGACGGCACCTCGCCTTGTATGCTGTGCTCTGCGATGATGCCTATAGTCTTTGGATCGAATCGGCAATCTTTCTGTGGCGAGGGCTATTCTGGCCGCCGGAAGGATGCCGGAGCTTCCAGGCGGGCGGGTCGGAACGGGGAGGGTAGAATTTGATAGCGGTCACCGAAAGGCGTGGCATCCCGAACTCAACGGAACTGGAGCGGGACGCTCGGCGCGCTCACAAGGACGATCACGCGGTCTCCCCGGCACAGATCGCGCTCGGTGTCGTCATCGGGCGCATGTCGGAATTCTTCGACTTCTTCACCTATGCCCTCGCGTCGGTGCTGGTCTTTCCGCGATTCTTCTTTCCGAACACCGATCCCACCTCGGCGATGCTGGCCTCCTTCGCCATCTTCTCCCTGGCCTTTATTGCCCGGCCGATCGGCTCCTTCATCTTCATGGCCGTGGATCGTGCCTATGGCCGCGGCGTAAAGCTGACCATCGCCCTCTTCCTGCTGGGTGGCGCCACCGCCGCGATCAGCTTCCTGCCCAGCTATGCCGACAAGGGCGTCGCGGCCGTGGTGTTGCTGGGGGTGTTTCGTTTCTGCCAGGGCTTGGCGCTGGGTGGTGCCTGGGATGGGCTGGCCTCGCTCCTGTCGCTGAACGCACCGCAGAACAGGCGCGGCTGGTATGCGATGATGCCTCAGCTGGGTGCACCCTTGGGTTTCATCCTGGCCGGCGCGCTTGTTGCCTTCTTGGTCGCTACCCTGCCGGAGGCCGATTTTCAGGAATGGGGCTGGCGTTATCCCTTCTTCGTGGCCTTTGCCATCAATGTGGTCGCCCTCTTCGCCCGCCTTCGACTCGTGGCTACGCGGGAATTCTCCTCGTTGCTGGAACGAGAGGAACTGGAGCCCGTTCGGGTCACCGAGATGCTGCGGGCGAACGGTCGCAACGTGCTGATCGGTGCCTTCGTGCCGCTGGACTGCTTTGCGCTGTTCCATCTGGTGACGGTTTTCCCGCTGGCCTGGATCGTGCTGCACACGGACCGCGATGCGGGGAACTTCATCCTGATACAGATGCTGGGGGCGCTCATCTGCGTGCTCACCGTGATCATCTCCGGCCTTCTGGCCGATCGGATCGGGCGAAGGAAGCTGCTTGTGATCGGCTCGCTGCTGATCGGCGCCTTCAGCTTCGCCGCGCCGTTCCTGCTGGGCGGCGGCCGAAGCGGCGAGGAGACCTTCGTGTTGCTGGGCTTCGGCCTGCTGGGCCTGGCCTTCGGGCAGGCCAGCGGTGCCGTGGCCTCGAACTTCGAGCGCCGCTACCGCTACACGGGCTCGGCCATCACCTCGGACATCGCTTGGCTGATCGGCGCCGGATTCGCGCCCTTGGTGGTACTGGCCCTGTCCAATTGGTTTGGCTTGGCGGCTGTGGGCGCTTACCTGTTGTCCGGCGCGGTCTGCACCGTGGTTGCCCTGGCGACCAACCGCCAGTTCGAGACGCGCGACCGATAGGCCAGGACAGGCCCGCTCAACCTGGAGACTGGCCTCCAGGCATCTGCTGACTTGGGAACCCCTGGGAGCTTTGTTCTCCCGGGGGTTCTTTTCGGCCCGGGGCCGCGCTTCGGAAAAAAGCAGCCGGGACGAAGAACCGCAGGCAGCCACGACAGCCAGTGAACAGAACCGCGAAAGCTAAGGAGAGACGCGAAGCGGGAATGGTGGAGCTGAGGGGAATCGAACCCCTGACCTCCTCATTGCGAACGAGGCGCTCTCCCATCTGAGCTACAGCCCCATGCCCGCTAAGGCGAGGCGGCTTATCCATCACGTCACGGCCGCCGTCAAGCACCTCTCGCGCTTGCTCCGCGTGCGCGGGCCCCATACACCCTGCCTCGGCACCTCGGCGCGCGGCCGATACGCACATCAACACCGGGAAGGCGACCTATGGCGGCATTGTTCTGGCTCGTGGATCAGATCATCGGGATTTACATCTGGGTCCTGATCGCCGCAGCCGTCTTCAGCATGCTGACCGCCTTCGGCGTCCTCGACACGCGGAACCGGCTGGTCTGGACGATCGGCGATTTCCTCTACCGGATCACCGAGCCTCCCCTGGCGCCGATCCGGCGCTTCCTGCCGAGCCTGGGGGGGATCGATATCTCTCCGGTCATTCTGATCCTGGTCCTGCAGGCGCTGCGGATCTTCATCGCCACCACGCTCTGGCGCCTGGCCTTCTAGCCTCATGGGCGTACCTGCGCATGAGGCGGCGCCGGTGCCCGGGAGTCGGGAGCAGGTGGCGTGAGCGGCGGCCGTACCCTCTCCCCCCTTGCCTGGCGGGTGGTGCCGGAGGGTTTGGAGCTGCGGGTGCGGGCGCAGCCCAAGGCACGGAGACCTGGCATCACCGGGGTGGTGGAAGGAGCGGACGGGCCACGTCTGCGGGTCGCCGTCTCCCCGGCACCGGAGGACGGCCGCGCGACCCGGGCGGTGGTGGAGGCGCTGGCCGAGGCGCTGCGGGTGCCACCCTCGGCCATCACCTTGCTGGCGGGCGCGGCCTCGCGCGAGAAGACCTTCCGAATCCAGGGCGAGGCGGAGGGCCTCGCCGCAGTATTGGAGCAATGGGCATGAGTGCCACGATCCTCGACGGCAAGGCGCTGGCGGCACGCCGGCGCGCGGCGCTGGCGGAGCGGGTGGCCGGGCTTGGCTTCCGCCCCGGCCTGCGCGTGGTGCGGGTGGGCGAGGATCCGGCCAGCGGCGTCTATGTGCGCAACAAGGACCGGGCGGCGAAGGAGGCAGGCTTCGACAGCGCCACGCTGCAACTGCCGGAGGGCACGACCGAGGCGGAGCTGCTGGCGCTGGTGCGGCGGCTCAACGACGACCCGGCGGTGGACGGAATCCTGGTGCAGCTTCCCCTGCCCGCTCATATCCGCACGGATGCCGTGCTGGATGCGGTCGACCCGGGCAAGGACGTGGACGGGTTCCATCCGGTGAACCAGGGGGCGTTGGCGCTGGGGCGGCCGGGGCTGGTGCCCTGCACGCCGCGGGGCGTGATGCTGCTGCTGGAGGAGGCGAAGGTTTCCCTGAGCGGGGCGCGGGCGGTGGTGGTCGGGCGCAGCACCATCGTGGGCAAGCCGGTGGCGGCGCTGCTGCTGGCGGCCAATGCCACGGTGACGGTGGCGCATTCGCGGACCCGCGACCTGGCGAGCGAGTGCCGGCGGGCGGAGATCATCGTCGCGGCGGTGGGCCGGGCGGGGCTGGTGCGCGGCGACTGGGTGGACAACGAGGCCACGGTGATCGATGTCGGCATCAACCGTGGGGCGGATGGCAGGCTGGTGGGCGATGTCGCCTTCGGCGAGGTGGTGGACCATGCCGGGGCGATCACGCCGGTGCCGGGCGGCGTCGGGCCGATGACCATTGCCTGTCTGCTGGAGAACACGGTGCAGGCGGCGCTGGGCCGGCGGGGCGCCTGACCGGCGGCTGCCGAGGACGGGACTGAGCCCTCGGCCTTGCGCCGGAGTGGCGTGCGGGCGGGGGCATTCATGCTTTGTTAAGCGTGGGGACGTAGGAGCAGGGCACCGCCAGGAGGGCAGACCGAGATCCTTCGAGGGGGTCAGCCTTGCCCGATTCCGCCTGTCGTTCGCCGCACCAGTTCCCGTTGCAGGAGCGCCGACCGGCGTGGCGGTCGCCGCGCCGGGCGTGGCGGCTGCTGATGGTGGCGATCGTCTTCGCCTGGCTGCCGGACAGGAGCTGGAAGCTGGCGGCCTTGGCGGGGCTGGTGGCGACGCCGGCGGTGAGATGGGGGGTCGTGCTGCTGGCCCAGAGATGGGTGCGGCGGCTGGGGCCTTCGGACCCGGATGGGTGGCAGGGGTGGTGAAGGGGGCGGCCCGGGATGGGTGCCCCCTGCCCCATGTCAGAGGGCGCCGCCCTTGCGGCCGGCCATGGCGCCGAGGCGCAGGCGCAGCGCGTTCAGCTTGATGAAGCCCTGGGCGTCGAACTGGTCGTAGGCGCCCTGGTCCTCCTCGAAGGTCACGTGCTTCATCGAGTAGAGGCTGTTGGGCGAGCTGCGGCCGGTGACGATGGTGTTGCCCTTGTAGAGCTTGAGGCGGACCTCGCCGCTGACGCTGTGCTGGGACTGGTCCACCAGCGCCTGGAGCATGCGGCGTTCCGGCGAGAACCAGAAGCCGTTGTAGACCAGCTCGGCATAGCGGGGCATCAGGCTGTCCTTGAGGTGGGCGGCCTCGCGGTCCAGGGTGATGCTCTCCATCGCGCGGTGCGCCACGTAGAGGATGGTGCCGCCCGGGGTCTCGTAGCAGCCGCGGGACTTCATGCCGACGAAGCGGTTTTCCACGAGGTCGAGGCGGCCGATGCCGTTCTCCTTGCCGAGCGCGTTCAGCTTCGTGAGCATCGCGGCCGGGGAGAGGGCTTCGCCGTTGATGGCGACGGGGTTGCCCTGGTCGAAGGTGATGGTGATTTCCGTCACCTTGTCCGGGGCGTCCATGGGGCTGATGGTGCGCTGCCAGACGACCTCGGGGGGCTCGTCCCAGGGCTCCTCCAGGACCTTACCCTCGCTCGACGAGTGCAGGAGGTTGGCGTCCACGCTGAAGGGGGCCTCGCCGCGCTTGTCCTTGGCGATAGGGATCTGGTGCTGCTCGGCGAACTCGATGAGCTTCGTGCGGCTGGTGAGGTCCCATTCGCGCCAGGGGGCGATGACCTTCACGTCGGGCTTGAGGGCGTAGTAGGCGATCTCGAACCGGACCTGGTCGTTGCCCTTGCCGGTGGCGCCGTGGGAGACGGCGTCGGCACCCATCTGCTCCGCGATCTCGATCTGGCGCTTGGCGATCAGGGGGCGGGCGATGGAGGTGCCGAGGAGGTACATGCCCTCGTAGAGCGCGTTCATGCGGAACATCGGGAAGACGAAGTCGCGGACGAACTCCTCCCGGAGATCGTCCATGAAGATGTTCTCTTCCTTGATGCCCAGGAGCTTTGCCTTGTCGCGGGCCGGGCCGAGTTCCTCACCCTGTCCCAGATCGGCGGTGAAGGTGATGACCTCCGCCCCATAGGTCGTCTGGAGCCATTTCAGGATGACCGAGGTGTCGAGGCCGCCCGAATAGGCCAGCACAACCTTCTTCACGTCCTTCACACGCATTTCGCCGCCGGTCCTTGCTGAATGGGAATGCGAGGGCCGGTTTAGGCCCGTGCGGTGCGGCGGGGCAAGGCCGCGCAGGGCGCGGTTCATGGCCAGGAGAGGCGCACGGAGCGGGGGATGCGGCGGCGGCCGCCGGCGGTGCGGGCGACGGCCATCAGGGAACGGAGGTTTTCGCGCGTCAGCGGCAGGGTGCGGAGCAGGCGGGCGACGGTTTCGGACAAAAGGGGATCGGGGAGCAGCCAGGGGGGCGCGGGGAGCGCCGCGCGGAGGCCGAGGCGGCGGATCAGGATGAGGAGGGGCATGCCGCCGAGGCGCGCGGCGAGGCGGGCGGGACGGCAGATGGCGTGTTGCAGCAGGCGGAGGGGGTGGGAGGGGGGTGCATCCGCCAGAGCGCGGAGGAGGCGGTGCCAGAGGCCGGCATGGGTGAGGCGGCGGAAGAAGCGGGCGACGGTGTCGGGGCGGCCATAGTGCGACGGGAGGGAAGCCCAAGGGGCGCCGGGGGTGGCGGCATGGTGGAAGATGGCCTCCATCCGCGTGCGGAGGGAGGTGGTGCGGCGGCCCTGTGGGGCGAGAGTGGGGAGGTGGGGTTGGAGAGCGGTCCAGGCGGGGTCGGGGAGGAGATAGAAGAGTTGAGGAGCAATCGAGAATGGATGCATATGGGTCATATAAAGGAATATATTCTTATTGTCAATAAAAATTGCCGACCGCCGGTTTGCTGATCTTGCCTCTCGTACTGCCCTTGAAGAACATGCGTCGCAAATGCGTGAAGAGCCATTGGCATTACGGGAATTGACGAGCCATACTACGGAGTATGAGCCGGAATGGTCCAGATCCGGTTGGCGAAGTCCATCTCCGACCAAACGGCATTCCGGACCTCAGCCGAGCGGACCGCGGTCAGCACACCGAAGCGCAGGGCCAGGGCCGCCACTCCCTCCATCTCCGCCAAGGTCGAAAGGAAGGACGGCACCTGCTGCCAGGGCAGGGAGGGCTGCTTCTGCTCAGGCGGCTGCTTCGGGAGGGCCTTGGTCAGTCGCAGCACCCGGCCGGTGGCGGGATTATCGGTCGATCGCCAGCCCAGGGCAGCGGCATAGTCCAGCACCGCGGCAATCCGACGCTGCAGCTTGCGGGCCGTGGCGGGCTGGGAGGTCCAGGCAGGGGTGAGGGCCTCCTGGACGTGCTCCCGGGTCACATCCGATACGGGGACGGCCGCGAGCACCGGATAGGCATGCCGATCCAGGGTAAGGCGCCAGCTCGCCAAGGTCTTGCCGCTGGTCCAGCCGGCGGACTGCGCCGCCACTAGGGCGCTCTGCCACCGCCTTGAAGGATCGACCGTCTCGTTCCTCCTCGGCGGCACGCCGTGCCGCGGCGGCTCGCTCCTCGGCATTCCGGGCGGCGATCGGGTCCTGCCCATGCTCCGCCTGCTGGGCAGCTTCGCGTGCCTTCTGCCGAGCCTTGGCCAATCCGACCTCGGGATATGCCCCCAGGCCCATGTCCCGGCGCCGGCCGCCCAT
Source organism: Roseomonas sp. TAS13 (assembly GCF_001950415.1). Classification (NCBI taxonomy): domain Bacteria; kingdom Pseudomonadati; phylum Pseudomonadota; class Alphaproteobacteria; order Acetobacterales; family Roseomonadaceae; genus Roseomonas; species Roseomonas sp. TAS13. The sequence goes on along the minus strand of NZ_BDLP01000074.1, from coordinate 1,290 downwards.
CATGAAGCGGAAGAGCCAGGCTCGTCCCCCGCCAGGCCGGACCTCCAGCAACAGGCCATCGCCGTCGGAGAGGCGGTAGACTTTCTCCCGGGGCTTGGCGGATGCCACTCCGCGCTCGGTCAGCTTGGGCATTCGATGTCTCCAGCAGGGGCGGGAGCAAGCGGGAGCACAACTCCGCCACCCCCACAATCACCCCCACAATGAGACATCAACACGGGCGAACGCTGGCGGACAAGCGAGAACAGATCACGGGGCAAAGGACTGTTTTGAAAGGAATGTTCCGGACAGCCCCGAACACCCCAGAACACCGGTCACACTCCCCTAGGGGACGCCATTCTGGCAGGTTTCCTGCCGGTTTGAGCCTCACCAAATCGAACCAATCCAAATTCACCCACGCGGCTCATGCGGAACCGCTCCGCATGGCGGTTTTCGGCATTCCAGATCCACACCCTGGGCGGAATCTGCGCGCCTGCTGTCGTCGGCGGCAGGATGCTTCGCGTCCGTCCCTCGGCCGGCGGAGCGCGTCCGACGCCACCCCGTGTACCGCCCCACGCCCGGGAATACGGCCCAGACCGTACGGCATCATCCAAATGGATGACGCCGGGCGAGGTCTCTTGCGCCAAGACAGTGCTGAATTTTTCCCACAGTTACAGCGTGAGTGTATGGCATCGGACGACAAAGGGCCTGGCGAAGCCCGCCTCGTGACCTTCCAAGGCCTCAGGGGCGGACCAACCTGGGAGTATCGGGGCGCCCTGATCGAGACGGCAGGGCACCGGTTCCCGGATCAGAACTTCCTTCGCATGCCGGGCCACCCACAGGACGGGGCTCGCTTCCCGACCCCCGGCGCTGCCCAGGCCGCCGTGAACGAGTGGCTCGACCGGAAACAGGACTAACGGCCGACAGGCGGGGACGGAATGCCGGCGGCGGAGCCTGCTGACCCATTCCGTTCGACAACCGCCCCGCTTGGCGGCGCGCATCTTCAGTCGATCGCGTCCCCGACCGCATGGATCGGCTTGCCGACAGGGCCGCCGACGATGGGTACCACCTGCACCACATCGCCCGCGGCACGGAAGGGCAGGGCCACCAACCCGCAGCCGCTCAGCATGAGAAGGGCCGCGAGGCACAGGATCAGCCGCATGGTTGTTCTCCCTGTCTGTCCTGTTCCGACATTCCCCAAGTGGCCCGCCGCTTGACTTCAAGATCGCCTGATTTTGCTCGCTGGGCAAGCGTTTTTCGCCCCGAGCGGTGTCTGTCGTCGCGCAAACGGCCGAAGTCGGGTGGATCAAGCCT
>NZ_BDLP01000073.1:0-15775 GCF_001950415.1 Roseomonas sp. TAS13 | reverse complement strand
TCGCCTTACGGTGGAGCTGTGCGTAGATGTGATCAAGAGACAGGCAGGACGGAACGGGGGCGGTTCATCGGGCCTCTCCCAGCGTCGGCACGCCCTCACGCTCGGGCGGGCGGTATTCGGTCACGAGCACGCCCAGCGGGTTGATCGTGGTGCCGTCGGTGAAGGCGATGTTCTGGCCGGCGCGGTAGCGCAGTGTCGTGACCCAGGTGGACACGACCGGCGGGCGGCCGGCAGCGCGCTCGGTGCGGCGGAAGCGGAGCTGGTAAATCTCGTCGGCCTGCGCGGTGTCGTTCGGCAGCAGGGCGCCGCTGATCTGCTCCACGGTGACGGTCGCCCGCGTCCCCCACACGGCCTGCGGGCCGGGCGGCTTGTCGAGGTTGAACCACTCCTGAAAAGCGGTGCGAACAGCGGGCGCCGACATGCGGCTCACCACGTCATAGGCGTAGCCGGCCTCGCCGGAGGACCAGCCTTCGCGCAGGCGGACATACTGGAACAGGGTGGCGCGCACGGCGCGCTCCTGCACGCCGGCCGGCAGGGCGTCGCCGTGGACCACGGTGGCCATGCTGCCGTCCGGCTGCGGGATGGCCACCACGGGCACCACGCGCACCAGGGGAAAGAGCTGGAGGGCGGCGAGGGCCTGCATCCCGACCACGCCCAGCAGGCCGACGATGGCCCAGGTCTTTCCCATGCTGATGCGCTTGGCGCAGCGGGCGTCGCGGGGCTGGCGGGCCTGCGTCTCGGCGTAGAGGCGGTTCAGCTCGCCCCGTGGGATCACCACGGCGGCGGCCATATCGCCATCGGAGGGGCCACCCGCGGGCGAGGCGTTGGGCGGCACCGGCTGGCCGGGCGGGAGGATGGCGTTCAACGCACGACACTCCTGGCCGGGGCGACCACGGGGGCCGCGGCGGCGAGGGTGGCCGGCGGGAGCATCCGGGTCGGATTGAGCTGGAACACCTCGCCCTTGCAGGCCGGCGGTTCGGAGGCGCTGGCACAGGCGGCCAGGGCCAGCAGGGAGAGCAGCAGCGCGGGCTTCATCGGGGCTCCACGGTGACGGAGGAGGGGGCAGGAGGCGCGCACGGGATCAGCCCTTCGGCACGGTGTTGGCGGCTGTCGCCTCGGCGGCGGTGGCCGTTCGGCTCTGATAGGCTTCATGCCGGCCCTGGGAGGCGGCGGCGGCCTTCTTGTCGGAGCGGCGCTGCATCGACGCCATGCCGCGGTCGATGGCTTCGCCCAGGGCTTGCGTGTGCGGGGCGAAGGAGCCGGCCAGGCCGCCGCCGATGGAGTAGGCCACGCCCGTCAGCGCGCCGATCAGTAGCAGGCCACACCAATACCAGGCGGCGACTTGCAGCAGCGCGCCCATCTTCTCATCCAGGCTACCGCCGGAATTGGACTGCGCGACGCGGACGTAGTTGTTGAAACCCGTCATCAGCATTTGCAGCATGACACTGACGGAGAGCTGCACGAGCGTCAGCGAGACGAGCTTGCCCACCCAGCGATCCACGAAGGGACGCGTCGCGTCGAACAGGGCAAGGCCGATCAGGAACGGCCCGAGGGCAATCACGAAGCCCATGACCACGCGGGCCACGATCCACATAAGGAAGATCACGACCAGGGCGACGAAGGAAATCACCATCAGCGCGCGGATCACCAGGCGCTCACCGAACTGCGTCCAGCCCGTCGCTTCCGCGAGCATGGTGGCGGCGATGCGCTGCGTGGCACCCCACAGCGCATCGAACTGCGCGGCCGGGGCGTAGGTGGTTCCGCCCGTGAGGGCACTTCCGACCGTGGAAGGAATGTCGGTCAGGAACAAGTCGCGGACGTAGGTGTTGAACGTGCCCGCCGATGTGAGCAAGGCGGCCACGGCCATGATCCGCAGCACGCGCCCGGCCAGCACGCTCTTGTCCATCCGGCCGGTCAGCACGAGCCAACCGGAAATGAGGATGAACAGCGTGGCAGCGGCCCGCACCTGGGGACGTGCCCAGGTGAGGCCGTTGTTAATGACGTTGTTGACGGCGGAAACTAGATTGCCATCGAAGGCTAGAGAGACGTTCTGGAAGAACTCACCGGCCACGGTCGCGTTCCTCCGGGTAGCGATCGAGCTGGTAGCAGTAGGGAAGGAACATCGAGCTTCCCGGCCCACGTTCCTGACAAGCCCGCTTTAGGGACTGAAAGCCGAACGGGTTGGTGCGCGGGTTGTAGTCCGGCTCCGGTAGGCCGCTGCTGTCCACGGGCGGCGCCTGGCGTCCCTGGCCGGCACGCGGCAGGGTGTTGGGCAGCGGGCGGCCCATGCGCGAGGCGCCCGCGGCTTCCGCGTTCTGGCACTCCCAGCTCGCGGCCAGGCGGGCGTCGCGCTGGCAGCGTCGCAAGGTCTCATCGAGGATTTGCGGATGCGCCTGGAACCAGGGCACGTCGCGGTTCTCGCGCGACCGCTGCGCGAGAACGGGCGCGGTGCCCACGGCCACCAGGGCGAGCACGAGCACCGCACCGCGCATCAGTTGTCCCCCAACGGCTGGAAGCTATCGCGGTATTGCTCCGCGCTCTGCCGGGCGGCTTCCTCCGCGCGCAGGGTGTCGCCCTGCTGCTGGGTGGCCGCCATGAGCTGCAACTGCGCGAGCTGCTGCTGCTGCGCCGACAGAAGCGCGTGCTCGGCCTGGATGCGGTTGTTCAGGGCGGCCAACGCCTGCACGTCGGGCTGCCCGTCAATCTCGCCCATCAGCTCGCGCAGGCCGGCGATGCGCTGCTCCGACTGCTGCATCCCCTGCATGGCCGCGGCCTGGACGTTGCCCAGGCGCTGCGCCCGCCGCGTCTGCTCGGTCGCGGAGAAGTCCGTTCCCGACGACGAGAAGAAGCGCATGTTGGCCACCTGATCGGCAGCGCCGGCCAAGCTCCCCACGCCCGTCATGGCGCCGCCGATCTGGCTGGCACCGTAGCCGTTCGCGACGCCGCCCAGGCGGTTTGCCAGGCCCGAGACGCTGGTGGTGTGGGCGAGCACGTTATAGGTGGCCTGGAGCTGCTGATACTGCTGCTCAAGCTGGCGCACGGTGGCCACGGCCTGCGCGACCTGCTGCACGAGCTGGGAGTTGGTAATCTGCGCCTGCGCGTTCGCGAGGGCGTCCGTCACCGGGATTTGTGCCCGCGCAGCGCCAGGCGCCGCCACGGCCAGGGCGAGGGCCGCGGCCCCCGCCAAAAGCGTCCGCTTCATGCTCCATGTCCTCATCAGGTTGCCGCTTCCGGCAGGCGGCGGTGGAACTCGGGCAGGAGCGCCGACGGCTCATCGGTCCCCAGCTCGCGCCGGATCTTCCGCAGCAGGCGGACGGTGCCGACCTTGCCGCTCAACACCGCTAGGTGCGGCGCCATGGCCGGAGGCAGCTCCACCCGGCAGACCACGGAGCCGGCGTCGCGCTTGACCAGCATGGATCGCGCCCCGGCGGCCATGTCCTCGGTGACGGCGCGATACTCGCCCGGCGTGCAATGCAGGCTCTCGTAGCCGTCTCCCACGTCGCAGTAGGCGGACCGGCTGGCCGACTGGTTGGGAAAAAGAACCTTGGTCGGCATGTTGCTGACCAGGGTGGCGCCGATGGGATGGCGGAGCACCTGCTGCGGCTGCTGCGTTGCGATCACCAGGGCGCCGTTGCCCTTGCGGAGCGTCAGCGCGAAGTCCTCAAAGGCGCGGGCGAACCGCTCATCGGGCAGGTAGGCCCAGAACTCATCGGCTGCGAGCACGAAGCGCCGGCCGTCGATCACGCCGCGGACCCGGTGCAGGAGGTAGGAGGCGGCCGGGCCGCGCACCGTCTCGTCCTCCATCAGCGCCGAGAAATCCACGCCCACCAAACCGGCATCGGGATCGAAGGCGTCGGCCTCGCCGTCAAAGGACCAGCCCAGGTCGCCGTCCCGGCCCCAGCGTTCCAGGCGCTTGCCGGCGCTGCCGGCGCCCTCGCCCACCAGCCAGGCGCAGAGCCCGGCGATGGAGCGGGCAGCAGGCGGCATCCGCATCTGGAAGGCGATGGCCTTGGACAGCCGGCGCAGCTCAATCGCGTCGGGCTGCGGGCCGTCGTCGGCGCGGATCAACCCCACCACGAAGCGCAGCAGCCACACCCGAGCGTCGGGGGTGTTCGGCAGCGCCCGCATCGGCGCCAGGCCGCTATCCTCGCCCGCGCGCAGGGTCAGGTAGCGCCCGCCCATGGCGCGGACGAGGATCTCGTTGGCGTTGTCCTTGTCGAACACCACCACGGTCCCGCCCGGCCCCGTCACCCGTTCCAGGGCGGCCACCATCATGCCGAGGAACACGGTCTTGCCCGACCCGGAGGGGCCGAAAATGGCCATGTGCGGCAGGCCGGCGACGTGGAGCGACAGGTCAAAGCCAGTGTTGGCCGAGGTCAGCAGCCGCAGCAGCGGGGCGCCCCACTCCGGGGACGGGCCGCCCCGCGGGTAGCCATCCAGGGACGAGAAACCCACGAAGTTTCGAGAGGAAATGTCGCCGGGCCGGGTGCGCCAAGCGGCGTTGCCGGGGAGCTGCGCCCAATAGGCGGCCTCGGTCCCCAGGTCCTCCACGGCGACGCTGGCCCCGGCATTGGTCAGGGCGGCGCGAACCTCGCCGGTGCGGCGCTCCAGCTCGGGCAGGCTGTCGCAATGCAGGGCGACGGAGACGTGGTGCGATCCCATGGTGGCCTGGTTGGAGGCCACGTCGTCCATGGCGTCGTGCAGGGCGTCCATCTGGCTCAGGGCGCGGTCGCCGGCATTGGCCATCTGCGCCTGCTTGCGCGCCAAGCTCCCGGTCGCCGCGGCGCGGGAGTGGAAGCGGAAGGAGTTGGTCAGCACCACCCGGCAGTCGGCCGAGAGCAGGTCGTTGAGCATCCCCGGGCGGGTGCGGTCGGGGTATTCCTTGAACCCCATGAGGGTGCCGAAGGATGGACGGCCGGGGGTGCGGACCTCAAAGCCGCGCCGGCCGCAGATCACCCGATCCGTGTAGATGGAGCCGCCGAGGGAGCCGCTGACCATCGGCACGGGAAGGAAGCGCGCCGTCAGGAACAGGCGCAGGGCTTCGGCAATCTCGGAGAACATCACCCCGCCGGCCTCGCGCACGCCCAGCCGCACCGGCCCCATCTCGGCATAGGCCTTGGCCAGCACGAGCATCCGGTCATCCAGGGTGCGGATCAGCTCATCGCTGGCCGTGGTGGCGGCGGCCTCCTTCTTGCGGCCCAGGCGCGAGCGGAGGGCGTTGAGACCGCGCGTCACCGGGGCGCGCGGGGTGACGATCACCGACACGAACCACTCGTTGACCCGCTCGCGCCCGGCCAGGACCTCCCGGCGGTAGGCGTTCTCGAGATCGGCGGCGAAGGCGGATCGGTAGGCCCCGGCCGGCAGCGGCGCCACGCCGTCGTGCCGTACCATGGTCTCCACGACCGTCAGGGTGTCGTCCGCGATGTTGCGGAGGACCGCGTTGCGGAAGCGGTGCCGGCTGTTGCGCCGGGCGTGGTCCTCCAGAGCGAAGGGAGCGCCGACCAGCCGCAGCATCCCCATCACCGACCCGTCCGTCCGCAGCACGGCGTCGTCGCGGACGTGGCCGACGAAAGGCACGTAGTCGTCGGCGCTGCGCTCGCTCCACCCGGAGGCGGAGAGGAAGGGGTTACGCATTGGACATGCCGCGCGGCCCCCGCGCGCTCCCTACGGGCAGTGGGGCGACGGAGGCGCCGCCCCAATCGGCGGTGTCGAGGCCGCGGGCGCTGGTGTTGAGCCAGAGCACCGCGACGCCGACCGCGTTGTAGTCGCGGGCGACGAGGAACCGGGCTGCGATCCAGACCGGGGCGACCAGGGCGAGCGCCCAGGTCACGCCGGTCAGGCCCTTGAACACCACCTGCACCTCGGCCCCGATCACGAACAGGGCGAGGGCCAGCGGCAGCGGCAGGCCCCACATCAGGGCCGGCCGCGTCGCCGCGACGTGCAAGGGATCTTCGGTCAGGGGTTCCACGCCGTGCCCGCCCCTCAGAAGCCGAAGTAGCCGGCGATGGTGTCGGCGTTGGCCAGGATCAGGCCGCCGGCCACCACGGAGGCGATGACGCTGACGGAGAAGCGCATGACGAAGAGGCCGATGGCGACGGCGATGATGCCGAGCATCACCAGGCCGCGGGCCACGTTGGTCATGAACCACTGCGTCAGGCTGTTGACCACGCCGGAGCCGCCGCCGCCGATCTGCGCGTGCGCCAGGTCGGGCAGGATCAGCGCGGCGCAGGCCACGGCAGCGAAGAGGGCGACGTTCCGCGCCTTTGGAGAAAGGGTCATTCTGCGGTCCTCGGGGGCTCGGTGGGGGTGGCTCCCGCGGCGCCCCCCGACGCCGCGGGGGTCTCACGAGGCACGGCCACCAAGCGCGGCCGGCTCGCAGGGGCGGCCCGTGCCCACACGTCCCACTCCGGGGGCGCGTCGGGATCGTCGTCGGGCAGCTCGGGGGCGGAGGTGGCGGCCGGGCGCTGCGGCGCCCCGACGGCCTCGCCGCGCAGACGGATGGCCGGCACCACGACCTCGGCCGCGCCCTGGACGCGGCGGACGTAGCCGTTGGCGAAGCCCCGCTCGGGGTGACCGGTGTTGTAGCGGGAGAAGGCGACGCGGAGCGCCTGCTGCGGGTCCGCCTCGCCGCGGCTGGCCGTGGCGTAGCCCTTGCGCAGGATGCGGGCGCCGGCCGCCAGGTTGGTGCAGGGGTCGAGGACTTCCGCGACCGTCAGCCCCAGCGCGCGCAGGTTGCCGCTGTTCACCTGCATCAGCCCCAGGTCCACGGAGCGGCCTTGGCGCTCGATGAGGTCCGTCGCGAGCGCCACGGCGGCCTCGCGCGTCTCGGGGAAGATCGCGCCGCCGCCCGGCCCGTTCACGCCCAGGGCGAAGGGCTTGAAGCCGCTTTCCGTCCGCATGACGGCGGCCAGCGTCTCAATAGCGACAGAGGGGGCGCAGCGGGCGGCGAGCTGCGCGACGACGGCCAGTTCCAGGATCACGCGGCCACCACCGGGCCGCGGGCCGCCTCGCTAGGTGTCGAGCGTGTCCGGCGTCGCCACCCCGTCGCCGGCTGGCAGGGACTTGTTGGGCTGGACCGGCCCGCCCGGCACGGCGCCGTCGAGGAAGGAGCGGAGCTTCGCGAGCTTCGTGCAGTCCGGCTCGTGCAGGGAGATAGGGCCGTGGAAGCCGAGTTCGTCGCGCATGAAGCGGACCAGCCGGTTGAGGTCGCGATAGGCGCGCACGCCGGCACCTCGGAAGAGGCCGATAGCGACGTAGCCTCGCCGCCAGCTCGGAAGCAGGTAGGGGACGTGCTCCACCCCATCCGCCTCGCTGCGACGCGCGACGATGACCACGTTCTCGATCCGCCCCCCAGCCTCCAGGCCGGCGCGGATCTCTGCCTCTTGCAGAAGCCCTCGCAAGTATCCGTTCCCCTGACGGAGGGGGAACTTAGCTGGGAACCCGCCATCCTGCCGAGTGGTAGCTGCCGAACCTCGCACGAGGGTCCGGCCTGCAGCCCCTTGGAGATGGTGGTGCGGAGAACCAAAATTGCTATTTCGCTTCTGCAGTTGGGTCTGTTGTGCCGCAACCCTAGCGAGCATAGCGCAGCAATTGCAACGCAGAAGGAGGAGCAAAACGCCTTCTTACATGACCTATCCGCGTTGGGAACAAAACCGAACTTCTAACTTTGCGGATCCGTAGGTGCGCACGGAGGTGCCGGTCTCGAACATGTTCAGCTGCAAGTCACAACTCGGAGACCGGCATGCTCCGGAACTGCCAATCGCCCGGGCTGCTGCCCTGATCCGCGAATCGGCGCTGCCATCTAGCCTCGAAAGGGGAAGAGGGTGCCCGGACTCGATCAGGTACCGGTCCCTCTCACAGTAGCCCCATCCCGAACAGGACCGGGTCTGGCTTGCTTGCATTGCTGGCATTTTGCTATCAGCTAAGCTGGAGGCGAAGGAAGGTAGGTATGCCCGCCCTCACAGTGAGGAACTTGGACGAGGAGATCGTCCGCCGCTTGCGGGTCCGTGCAGCGGAGCATGGCCGCTCTGCCGAAGCCGAACACCGGGAGATCCTGCGCGCCGTGCTGACGGGACCAGGGCCTGCATCGGCCCGAGAACAAGCGGCCGAGCGGCTGGCTGAGTTCCGGCGCAGAACGGCGGGGCGCGGTTCAGCGGGGACTAGTGAGCTCTTGGAGCAGTCGCGGGCAGGTCGCACCGAGCAACTGGCCCACAGGCCGAAGGGCGACTGAGCTTGGCGCTGGTTGTGGACGCATCCGTGGGGCTGAAGTGGGTCCTCGAGGAGCCCGACAGCCACTTGGCTCAGGCGCTCGCGACAGGAGGTGAAGAGCTCCTCCTTCCTGACTTCTGGCTGGGGGAGGCCACAAATGTCCTCTGGCTGCAGGTACGCAGGCGCGCCCTCACAGCTGAGGAGGCACGGGAAGGGCTGGCACTCCTGCAGGCGCAGGTGGAGCCAACCTCGACGACGGGGCTGGACCTCCACTCCGTCGCGCTCGACATCGGCCTGGCTACCAATCATTCGACCTATGATACGCTCTACCTGGCTTTCGCCATCGCCATGGGAGCCCGGGGCGTCGTGGTGTCGGACGCGCCCTTCGTGCGGGACATGAAGCGGCACCCTGATCCGCTCGTGGCGGGCATGGTGATTCCGCTCTCCAGCTGGGCAGAGGAGCAGGGGCTCACTGGACAGGATGGCTAGACGCGCCTCCTACCTCCTGGAGGCCCGTGCTTCAGGCCTCAGCCGCATGGGGCGGCCGACGGGCGGCTTCCACTCACCCCGCTTTCGGGCGGACCAGGCGTAGCGCGGGTCGCCCTCCAGAAGGTGCAGGTGGTCGCCCAGCCGGTTGCGCTCCATCCAGCCGATCGCGGCCTCCAGCTCCTCCAGCGTCATGCGCGCCCGCGCCTTGTCGCCCGTCACACGCTTCAGGACCGCGTTGTAGCGATGGTAGAGGCCGGGCCCGGCCAGGCCACCCCGCAATCCGCTCGCCCCCGCCTCGTCCTCGACCGCCTGGGCGGCCACCATCTCCCCCAGCCGTGCCCTCAGCCTCCGCTCGACGACTGAGGGCACCTCCAGCAGCTCGCCCTGCGCTTCCTCGTTCTCGGGCCGGTGCATCGCCAGCTCTGGCCCGGGCGCCAGCCGGTCGTAGCGCAGCGCCAACGCGTTGGAGGAGAGCGGGACGATGCCTTCCTTCTCCGCCGGCGGCAGCTTGTCCAGCAGCCAGTCCGGCAGCGCCATCTGCCCGCGGCGGGGCTTCGGCCGGCGCGCCATCGTGCCCTGCTCCGTCTCCATCCTGCGGCGGAACAGGCCAAACAGCGGGTCGTCGGGATGGAAGACGAGCGCCTGCTGCGCCTCGTAGCCCCCGGCATTCGGGTCCACTCGCGTTGCGCGGGCCACCATCTGTTCGAGCCAGGGCCGCGACCGGATGTGGGTCAGCGCCGCCACCACGGCCACCTCGGGCGCGTCCAGCCCCTCATAGGCCATGGCCACTGTCACGAGGATCGAGGGTTCCGGCATCAGCCGGAAGGCGGCGAGCAGCTCGTGGGCGCGCGGCGTGTCCGAGGGCTTCGCGCGCGGCAAGTCCGGCGCCGGGCTGCTGGCCGCCCTGGCCGAGGCCCGCGACCTGCCGGACGAGGCGCTGCCCGAGCTGGCACGGGAAAAGCAGGGGCCGCCGGCCTCCCCGGCGCTGGTCGCGCTGCTCAAGGTCCTCCTCGCCGCCAAGGCGGAGGAGCACAGCGTGGCGCCCAAGCTGATCGCCAATGGCGAGGATATCGACCGCATCGCCTGCCGTGAAGGGGAGCAGGTCCAGGCCCTGTCCGGCTGGCGCCGCAAGGTCTTCGGCGAGGATGCCATGGCGCTCTGCTCCGGCCGTCTCGCCCTGGGGGTGGACGGCAAGCGGATCCGCCTGATCCCGGCCCGGTAGAACCCCGCCGCACCGGCGGCGCGCTTGGCGGGCCGGCAAATCCGCCGGCCCTCATCCGCCCCGCAGGCACTCTCCCGGCCAAACCTTCTCCCACCCGGTGCGTTGGTCGCCCAGAGCTTGGGGAAGGCCCCTGGCATCAGGGAAGCGAGGTTCATGCCATGGATGAAGACCGGATCATCGGCGCCGCGAAGCAGGGCGCCGGCCGCCTGCAGAGCGCCACGGGCGAGCTGATCGGCGACAGCCGGATGCAGGCTCGCGGCGACTACTACGAGGCCGAGGGCCGTGCCGAGAACGCCCTGGGCGGCCTGGCGGACACGATCCGCGAGCAGCCGCTGACCTCCGCCCTGATCGCGGTCGGCATCGGCTGGCTGATCGGGCGGCTCCGCATCATCTGACACGGCACGCCCCGGCGCTGCCTTACCAACGCGCGGCGCCGGTCACGGCCGCCGCCACCCGAGGCAGCGCAAGGCGCCTCCCCCTCGCGGGGGAGGCCGGATCGCGGGACGTGGGGTCCCGCGCCGGCTTCCTGGCCCGGATGGCGGTGCGGGAGCCGCTCATCCGGGCCCTGCCGCCTGTGTTCCGTCCTGTTTTCCGCGCATCCTTGCGATTCTGGAGACACACCCTGCAGAACAGCGGGGTTGTTGCAGTTGTGAGAACGAGCCTGTGTGCCGTTCCGCCACATCACGCGTTGCAGGCCATACCTCACCATGATGTGGCCCGATGCCCGACCCGTCTTCCGCTATCCCTGCGTCATCCTCCCCGGCGCCAGCCATGGCTTCCAGCCCGGTCGGCCTGTCCGCGGCCCAGGGTGCCCGGCAGGTCCCTCCCCCGGCCCAGGTTCCCCCGCCCTACAGCCCCGACCTGAAGCACCTGCTGACCATCGTGGTCGCCGTCGTGGTGGTCAGCGCGCTCTACCTGGCGCGCGAGGTGCTGATCCCGATCACCCTGGCCATCCTGCTGTCCTTCGTGGTGGCGCCGATCGTCGGCCTTCTCCGCCGCCTGGGCCTCTGGCGCACCCCGGCCGTGCTGGCGGCGGTGCTGCTTGCCATGAGCGTGATCCTGGTGCTGGGCAGCATCATCGGCCTGCAGATCGCCGGGCTGGCGCAGGACCTGCCGCGCTATCAGGTCACCATCCAGCGGAAGGTGGACACGGTGCAGGGCACCGCCCTGGGCTGGGTGAACGATTTCGTGCGGCAGATCGACCATGCCCAGCCGGGCACGCCACCCGCCGCCACGCCCGGCGAAGGCACCCGGCCACTGCCGGTGGAGATCCAGCAGGGCCCGCCCTCGCCCATGGAACTGGCGCAGCGACTGCTCTCGCCCGTGCTGGGACCGCTGGAGACGGTCTTCATCGTCTTCATCGTCGCCATCTTCATCCTGCTCCAGCAGGCTGACCTGCGGGACCGGCTGATCCGCCTCTTCGGCTCGGACGACCTGCACCGCACCACCGTGGCCCTGGACGACGCGGCCAAGCGCCTGTCGAAGTACTTCCTCGCCCAGCTCGCCATCAACGGCTGCTTCGGCGCCTTGGTGGCGGCCGGGCTCTTCTTCATCGGCGTGCCGAGCCCGCTGCTCTGGGGCATCCTGGCCGCGCTGTTCCGCTTCATCCCCTATGTCGGCGCGCTACTGGCCGCCGCCCTGCCCATCGCCCTGGCCGCAGGTGTCGATCCCGGCTGGAACATGGTGATCTGGACTGCCGCCCTCTTCCTGGTGACGGAACCCATCATGGGCCAGGTGGTGGAGCCGATGGTCTATGGCCACAGCACCGGCCTCTCCCCCGTCTCGGTCATCGTCGCGGCGATCTTCTGGACCTGGCTCTGGGGCCCGATCGGCCTGATCCTGGCCACACCCCTCACCCTCTGCCTCGTGGTGCTGGGCCGGCATGTGGAGCGGCTGGAATTCCTTGACGTCATGCTGGGCGACCGGCCCGCCCTGACGCCCGCGGAGAACTTCTACCAGCGGATGCTGGCCGGCGACGCGGACGAGGCCCAGGCGCAGGCCGAGAGCCTGCTGGAGGACCGGCCCCTTTCCTCCTACTACGACGAGGTGGCGCTCAAGGGCCTGCGGCTGGCGGCCAACGACGCGCAGCGCGGCGTGCTGTCCGAGGCCAAACTGCAGCAGATCCGCGACACGACCTCCGTCCTCGTGCAGTCCCTGGCCGAACAGGAAGACCGCGACCCGACGCCGCCCGAGGAACGCAGCGCTGTGGAGGAGCAGAGCGTGGCGGAAAAGGCCCTGCCCCGCCGCGCCGCTCCCGCCGTGGTGCTGCCGCCGCCGGAATCCTGGCCCGAGGCCTGGCGTGGCGAGGGCGCGGTGCTCTGCCTGCCCGGACGCGGGCCGCTCGACGAGGCGGCCTCCGCCATGCTGGTCCAGATCCTGGGCCGGCACGGGCTGGGCGCGCGCCTGCTGCCGCACGAGGCGGTTTCCCGCACCGCGATCGGGCGGCAGGATTTCTCGGGCGTGGCCATGATCTGCCTGTCCTACCTGGATATATCCGGTAGCCCGGCGCATCTCCGCTACCTGCTCCGCCGGCTGCGGCAGAAGGCCCCCGGCGCACCTGTCGTGGTAGGCCTCTGGGACGCGCAGGACGAGGTGCTGCGCGACGCCGCCCTGCGCGGCGCCATCGGTGCGGAGCACTACACCACCTCCCTCGCCGAAACCGTCACCGCCTGCCTGAAAACCGTTCGCGCCGCGAGCCAGGTGCCGGAGATGGCCCCGGCAGCGGAGTGAGGCGCAGGCGGTCTGGACGTTGCGCTTCCCGGCCGTCCCCGGGAGCAAGGCTCTGCCTCGTCCCCGAGACCCCCACTCCGCCGGGGACCGAAGCCGGTCCCCGGACCCCGGGCTTTCAGTGGTTCCGGTGGCGGTTGTCAGCCTGCGCCCCGATCCCCGGGCGCAGGTGGATCGGCGGGGCTCCCGAAAAGAAGGACATCCCGGCCGCGCTTTTGGCGCCCGCAGTCGCCGGAGAGCCAAACTCTCCGGCGCGATCAGGCATCAGCGGGCGCCAACGAAAACGGATCCAGGGCGCGCAGCGTCCTGGCGGAGAGGGTTCGGGGAAGGCGGCAACTCCCCCGGAGAGCCACGGCTCAGAGAATGAACCGGCTCAGATCGGTACTCGCGGCCAGGGCGCCAACCTTCTCCCGCACATAAGCGGCGTCGATGGCGACCTCCTGCCCGGCACGGTCGGCGGCGGTGAAGCTCAGCTCCTCCAGCAGCCGCTCCAGCACGGTGGCGAGGCGGCGGGCACCGATATTCTCTACCCGCGCGTTGATGTCCGCCGCCATGTCGGCGATCGCGTCCATCGCATCCTCGCCGAAGCTCAGTCGCACGCCCTCGGTGCCGAGCAGGGCGACATACTGCTTGGCCAGCGAATGCTCCGGCTCGGTCAGGATGCGGCGGAAGTCGTCGCGCGTCAGCGCGCTCAGCTCCACGCGAATCGGCAGGCGGCCCTGCAGCTCCGGCAGCAGGTCTGAGGGCTTGGCGAGGTGGAAGGCGCCCGAGGCGATGAAGAGGATATGGTCCGTCTTCACCGGCCCGTGCTTGGTGTTCACCGTGGTGCCCTCGATCAGCGGCAGCAGGTCGCGCTGCACGCCCTCGCGGCTCACGTCGCCGCCACGGAAGCCCTCCGTGGTGCGGGCACAGACCTTGTCGATCTCGTCGATGAAGACGATGCCGTGGTTCTCGGCATGGGACAGCGCGTCGCGGGTCAGCTTCTCCTGATCGAGCAGCTTGTCCGCCTCCTCCCGCACCAGCAGCGGACGCGCGTCGGCGACGTGCATCTTGCGCGGGCGCTGGCGGCCGCCGAACATCTTGCCGAGCATCTCCTGCATGTTCGCCATCTGCGCGCCGGGCGGCATGCCGGGGATGTCCATCATGCCGACCGGCGTGCCGCCGCCATCGGCGACCTGGATCTCCACTTCCTTGTCCTCCAGCGATCCCTCGCGGAGCATGCGGCGGAACTTCATGCGCGTCTCGCCCGAGGCGCCCTCGCCCACCAGGGCGGTGACGATGCGCTCCTCGGCGTTGACCTCGGCCTTGGCCTGCACGTCGCGCCGGGCGGTGTCGCGCACCTGCACGATGGCGGCCTCCACCAGGTCGCGCACGATCTGCTCCACGTCGCGGCCGACATAGCCGACCTCGGTGAACTTCGTGGCCTCGACCTTGAGGAAGGGCGCGTTGGCGAGCTTGGCGAGGCGGCGGGCGATCTCCGTCTTGCCCACGCCGGTCGGGCCGATCATCAGGATGTTCTTCGGCACCACCTCCTCGCGCAGCCCTTCAGGAAGCTGCTGGCGGCGCCAGCGGTTGCGCAGCGCGATGGCCACGGCGCGCTTGGCGTCGCCCTGGCCGATGATGAAGCGGTCGAGCTCCGAAACGATCTCGCGCGGAGACAGGTTCACGGGCTCGGCCGCGGCGGGGGAGTTGTCCAGCGGCATGGTCACAGGGTCTCCAGCACGAAGCGGCCGTTGGTATAGACGCAGATATCGGCGGCGATGGTCATGGCGCGGCGGGCGATCTCCTCCGCGTCCAGCCCCTCCACCGGCATCAGCGCGCGGGCGGCGGCGAGGGCGTAGTTGCCGCCGGAGCCGATGCCGATGATCTGGTCCTCCGGCTCCAGCACGTCGCCCTGGCCGGTGATCAGCAGGGAGCGGTTGCTATCCGCCACGGCGAGCAGCGCCTCCAGCCGCCGCAGGTAGCGGTCGGTGCGCCAGTCCTTGGCAAGTTCCACCGCCGCGCGTTCGAGCTGGTCGGGAAACCGTTCCAGCTTGGCCTCGAGGCGTTCGAGCAGGGTGAAGGCGTCCGCGGTGGCACCGGCGAAGCCGGTGATCACCCGGCCGCCGGCGATGCGGCGGACCTTGCGGGCGTTGTTCTTGACGACGGTCTGACCCATGGACACCTGGCCGTCGCCGGCCATGGCCACCTTCCCGTCCTTGCGGACGCAGAGGATGGTGGTGCCGTGCCAACCGAGGGGGTCACGAAGAGGGTCGTGGTTGGAATGCTGTTGCATGGACCGCGATGTGGCGATCCCCGCGCCGCAGCGCAATCCGGGGGGTGGGGCGGAACGCAGGGCAGGGTCGCAGTGCCGGAAGGGCTCGGTCTCCTCCGGCCAGGGCGCCGCCGGATTCCCCCCGGAACACCGCCGGAACTGTCCCGGGAAGGCCCTGGGCGGAGCGCAGAAGGCGGGTGCGGAAGAGGCGCCGCTGTGCTTTGCTGCGCCCCCTGGCGGTGCCGGCACCCCCTTCGCCAGGCGGGCGGCCCTGGCCGTCGCCTTCGGGGACCAACCTTTCGGGGTGGCGCCGCCGACTGGCTTCCGGACGGACGCGGCGCGACAGGAGGCCGGACAGGGTCCCGGATGGATCAGCCTGTGGGGTCAGGTCCGGCCGAGGGCGCCTTGATGAGAAGGCCTGGGGTCATGGATGTCCCCGGGCGGGTGGAATGGGGCACGATGCCGGGCAAGGTGAGCCGGAATCTCTTGGTCAGGACAGGCTGCGGAAGTTGAATCGCATGCGCGTGCAACGGCTCGCCCCGGTCCTGCCGGCCATGACCCTGCGTCAGCCTCCCGGCCTGCTGCCCGCCCCGCCCCCGCTGCCACCCGGTGGCGGTCATGGCGCGCCGGCGCGACCGCCCGCGCCCGCCCGCCCGCCATCCGGCGGCAAGCGGCCGGAGGATCGTGGCTGGCGCCGCTGGCGGCGGCCGGCCTTTCTCGCCTCGGCCCTGCTCCATGCTGTCCTCCTTCTGGCCCTGCTGCTGACCTGGCAGGGGCGGGAACAGCCGACACCCTTGCCCGAGGCCGGCGTGCCGGTGATCTTCGAGGATGCCTGTCTCTTGATCACATCTACGCACAGCTCCACCGTAAGGCGA